>QENH01000179.1 GCA_003336485.1 Candidatus Methanophagales archaeon | reverse complement strand
AAAAGCTCGATAAGGCAGAGGAAGAGCTTACAAAGAGTGGACAAGGTGTCGTCAGCATAACTGATCCAGAATCACGATTTATGGAAAACAAGAAGAAACGTAAAGAGTTATCCTACAATCCTCAGATAACGGCAGACAACGATTCGGGTATAATTCTTGCTAATGCCGTTACTCAGGACTGCACTGACCATTACCAGTTGCAGCCGCAGCTAGAAATGACGGTGGAGAACATAGACGGCTTGCCAGAATGGACAAAGGTGAGTGCGGATAATGGCTACTTCAACGGTCCCAACCTGCGGTATTTGGAGGAGAAGGAGGTGGATGGCTATATTCCCGACAGCAAGCAGGCTCAAGAGATGAATGGTAAGAAGGTAAAAGACAGTCCTTATTCGAAGGACAAGTTTGTGTATGATGAAGAGAATGACCATTTTATATGCCCTAATGGTGAGGTACTCACCAGAAAGGGGGAGTATGAGTATAAAGGTAAGCAACAGTACACCTATTATGGTGCGAATTGTGGGGAATGCCCTTTCAGGGAGGAATGTGCCGGTAAAAGCAAAAAAAGAAAGATTACGAGTGATGACTATGAGGCAGAACGTAGGCGGATGGCAGGTAAAATGTGTTCCGAGAAAGGGAAAGAGGAATACAAGAAGCGTAAGGAGACTGTTGAATGGCCCTTCGGCAACATAAAGCAAAATATGAAGTTTCGGGAGTTTCATACAAGAGGGCTAGAAAATGTGCAGATAGAGCATAATCTTGTATGTACTGCTCATAATCTGAGGGTGATGTGGGGTAAATTAGGTAGCAGTGTGGCTGCTTTATCTAATATTAAGGGTTTGGTAGCTAATTTCGCATTTAGAGTATCAAGTATTTAGGTTTTTATTCATATTTCCTCTCGGAGTGTCATGAACTTTCGATTTATGTCGATTTACGGTCATTCTCTTTATGTACAATAAAATTTTATAATTTATTTGTGGGACAGCCTCTTTATTGTGTGCCTACTTTTCATTTGTTACTCTTTGTGGAAGTTGATAAAATGTTTATATAAATCATCGTATAACTGTGCCTGTTCGGCATTCATGAATATATATCTACATTTAGTGCATTGCATCTGCTCAAAACCATGAACCGTAATTTTACCGTCCAGGAAATCAACATCAAAATCCTTTCGCGCTATCTTCGATCCACATCTTGGGCAATTGGTTATCTCTCCCACCTCCCCTTCCTCTTCTATCCAGCTCTCTTCCCAATCACCCGTCATTAAATCTTCGGGTATCTCACCTCTTACTTTCATCACCGGTAAACTAATACGATTTGGGAAATAACACTTACCTCTGTAATGAGCTTTTTACTTACCCCTGTAGAGCCTTTTCATATACTCCTTTAAGCCTCTTTGCTACTTGTATATTACCATATTTTAGGACATCTCGATAAGCGTGTTCTCCGAGTTGATGCGCCAAACTTGGGTCATGCAGAAGAACCGATATAGAATCCGCCAAACTTTTAGCATCCATTGGAGGAACAAGCAAACCATTTTTTTTTTATGTTTAATAATCTCTGGTATCCCGCCTATTCGACTGGCAACGATGGGCAGTTTCATAGTCATAGCTTCTAATAAGGTACTTCCAAACTCTTCAAAGATAGACGGCAAAATGAAGATATTAGCAATGCTGAGGAGTATCGGAACGTCATCATGGTGAATAAATCGCGTGAATAGAACAATTTTAGATAGCTTCAGTCTTTTTGTTTCTTTTTCGAGCCTCTGTCGTTCTGGTCCATCTCCGCAGATAATTACCACGAACTCCTCGCCCTGTTCTCTAAGTAAGGCTGCTGCTCTCAGCAGGTATAGTATACCCTTTTGAGGAACTAAACGACCATGAAATACAATATAGTTATGCGATTTTGGAATGCAATAATATTTGGCAAATATCTTGATCTCATCAAAACTTTTTCTAGAACGAAAGCGTGTCAAATCGACCATGTCCGGGATAACAAATATCTTTTGAGGATCAACTTTTGCCTTTTCCGAGAAGAGTTTTGCGGTTCTTTTAGTAAGCGTACAAACTACATTGGCATGTCGAAGTCCCAATATTTCTATTTCCTTTCCTAAAGTTTGCCTAATCCTTTGAGTGTTTTTTGTTGCACGATAGGTAAAAATCCAACTATTATGAATTGTGAGAACAAGAGGAATGCCAGCACGTTTAGCCGCCGCTAACCCGATTGGAATTACGGCAATATCTTCACCACTATGACAATGAACTAAATCAAAATCTTCTGGAGCTCTCTGAACAGCTTGAATTAAAGCTGGGATTTCATATAGTTGTCGTCGAATTGGTATGGGTAATCCAAATCGATTAATTCGGACAGAATTTATATTTTCAATACGTTTAGTCCACGGAGGCTTAATCGTAATTACTTCTTGTTTGACTCCAAGTTCCGCTAAAGTCTTTGTTAGTATATAAATTTGTGACTGCATACCACCAATAGCATGGTATTTCCTCAAAATGTCGAGATGGTTTTTATACTGAAACGCTGGGTAATATGAATGAAAGTGGCTTGTAATTCTTAATATTTTCATGATTTGCTATTGTAATATTTGAATGTATAGCTCTTCAATTTTTTCTTAATTCTTGTTGTCGTTTTTTAAATTCTTTGTTTAACCTTATATATTGTATGAAAAGTAATAAACCGATTATCCATCCGAAAGAAGTTATTAAAAAAGTTGCTGGCTCTACCAAAATGAGTATTTCTGGTATTTTTTGAATGATTCCAGACGGCATTATGCTAAGAAGTATAAAAATAATTGTTAGAATCAATGTTAGAACTGAAGGATAAGCAAACGTAGTGTTTTCAAATTTTTTTAAAGGTGGACTCTAGACTTTTAGTGATTTTTCTATTAGCATACCCTTCCCACAACATGGCACGACAACGAACAAGCTCATTAGTTCTGGGTTCAATTTCATTTTTAATATGGACTCCAATCTCTTCTATACTGAACTTATGGAACAAGTACCACAATCCAAATATCGATGATTCAATTGGAATGATCAATATTAGCAATTTGAGATATTCTGGATGCGAAGTTATAATCCCGCTGATAAAAGCCAACATTGCGATATGAATTTCAAGTATATGATTTTGGGATTTACTACGATTTTGAATTTCAAATCTTAGTGCGTTGTACTCTGCCAAAATAGCCTGCAATTTATCGGGAACGTTAGGGGTTATACCAGGCTGAGAGGTAAGTTTACTTTCGTTCGACATAATTAAACCTACAAAGATAATCCATTATATTCTTTACGGATATGCGCCTATTTGAGATTTAAAAAGTTTTTGAACACAGGCACCGACATCATCGCTACTATGTATCCGTCAAACTTCTCGTATTAGTTCCTTCCTTTCCTCGGCCTCTGCTATATTCCAAGACACGGTTGATGATGACATGGGTCTTCCACTAGTCAATCACTCACCCTTTCGTTCAAACTTTAGGAAAGTTTGATCAAAATGCTTCGCAATCAGTCCGACCTTAAACCGACATGCTAACGGGTTTTTAAAGAAACAACTTAATAGTCATTCATGCCTCAAGTTCATTTTGAAGTAACATCCATCTTAGGTAAGGCATTTAAACAATGAAGGTTATATAATTACTGCATACATTGCAGATAAAATGAAGAAGGGCAAGGTTATATGGCAAAAGAAATCTTAGTGCTGTTTGATAGGGTCGGAAATACCTTGGATGTGTGGTTTTGCGAGCCAAGAGAGGCTATTTGTGAGGAAATAGAAGAGGAGTTTTTAATAAAAAAAGATATAAAGACCGGCGAAATTTTGGGCTTCGAGAAATTTAATCTCTTACCACTAAAAGAAGGGGAGGAGATACCAGAGGTTAAATTTGTAGTGAAGGAGAAGGTGTAAAACATATCCGAAAAGCTTATTAGTTTTTGCACGTGGTTTTTTACCCCCTGCTATACCTATATAAAAGACTCTAATCATACACAAATGACCGAACTAACGCTTTCAGGGACTGTTGTATATGGCGATGAATTCGAGGAAAGGGCGGGGTATGTGATAATAGAAGATGGGAAGCTGAAAGAAATAGGTGACGGGCAGATAGAATCAGCAGTAGAAGGCATCATAATCCCATCTTTTGTCAATGCACATACACACATCGGCGATTCCGTAGCAAAAGAGCCGGATTTTATGCCGTTAGAGCACTTAGTGGGTCCCGGTGGGTATAAGCATAAGATATTGGGAGAAACATCACATGAAACGCTTGTTTTTGCGATGAGCGATGCCATTGCAGACATTTTTGCTACTGGTACACAGATGTTCGCGGATTTCCGTGAAGGTGGCATTTCTGGTCTGCGAGCATTGGGGGAAGCTTTTGATCTGGCTGGAGGGCACGAGAAATTAAGTATAAAATCATTCGGCCGGCCCACGGCAGGAATGAAGGAATTACGAATTACGAATTACGAATTACGAATTGGGGATGACGGATCAGAAATGATCGGGGAAGCGAAGCGTGGCGATGAAGATATTAACGGGCTTTTTGAAGCTGGTGATGGAATCGGGCTGAGCAGTGTGGCTGACTATCCGCAGGCAGACCTGAAATTTTTGGCCGATGATACGAAGAGAAGGGGTAAGATATTCGCACTTCATGCAGGTGAAAGGAATGCAGAAGACATAAGTGGCGCGCTAGAACTTGAGCCCGACTTCATCGTGCATCTTATACATGCATCACAGCAGGACTTCACGAGGATGCATGATCTGGATATTGGTGCGGTTGTGTGTATTCGGTCAAATCTGGTTACCGGGATGGGACTGCCGCCTTTGCCACAAATGCTTGAATCAGGATTAACTGTGGGTGTTGGCACGGATAACGTGATGCTCAACTCGCCTAATATGTTCTCCGAGCAGGAATTCATCGCCAAGATTTTTCGGCTCGACGAAAGAGAAGTACTGAAGATGTGCACACTCAATTCTGCAAAGATACTGAATGAGGAAAAATTCATGGGGTCCATAGAAGAGGGTAAAAAGGCGAATTTGTTGGTGATAAGAAACGACACGCCAAATATGCGTAATGTGAGGCACTCGATAAGAGGGGTGGTGAGGAGAGCGACACGGGATGATATTGCGGCTATAGTACATGAAGGGGCGATTGTGAAGTTAGGTTGTTAGACGAAAACAGGTAAGTTGTTTATATCTCTTTTACTTCAAAGCTCATTTTAACTTCTGTAATATGGTATCAGCTATTCGCAAATCCTCTCGCGTATTAACATTTATGCCCAGTAAAGGCTCTTTAAACACAAAAGGTATCGAATCTTTAGAACTCGTAACCACATTGATGCCACAGGCAACGAGTTCTTTACCTTCATGCACGAACGTATAGCTTGGTATCACCGTCTTTGGCACTATCTCTCGGGGAACAGCGCCTGTGATGCTGATGCGGTGCGAGGTATAAGCGTCTATCATCGCATTAATATGTTTGCTTCTTAAAAACGGAATGTCACATGCAACTGATATAAATTCGGGATAACGAAGGAGCAGATATTGTAAATCTTCGTGATAACCTGCTCCGGGTGTTGCTACTGTTTTATATCTCTCGCGTTTGCAATGCACCTCCGTTTCTGGTGTGTTGTCCGTAATAGCCACGATAAAATCCGCCACTTTTGATTCGGAAACGCTCTTGACAACCAAATCTATTAGTCGCTTTCCATCTATCTTTGTAACGGCCTTTTCACCACCCTCATGCCATCCCATTCTGCTACTCTTCCCACCTGCAAGGATTATCGCAATCATTAAATTAAACCTAAAATTTTAATTGTTCTCGCAATAGTAAAATTTATATCGTTATAGCGCAATTATACTATGAGGCGTGAAAATGGGGATAAAAACATCTGCGGAAATAACACAGATACTAAAAGAGAAATGGGATAAGGGCAAGAATAGGGAAGACTGGAGAGTACTATCCGGACGAAATCCAAAAGGTCGCTATGATATGTTCATCTCCAGCCCTGAGCGTATGTGGCAGATAAAAATTGAGCATACGGGACGTAATGAAGCGATAGGATTTGGCTCGGAAGTAGGGAAAACAGATGATGAGATAAGAAAGCTTATGGATGCAGGCGCACCAGTACCTTTCGGGTTGATCTCGCCACAAAAGGCAGATCCTGCCATTATAATGGCCGGTATGCAGCAATATTCCTCTGATTCTTCTAATGCTCTTTCTACGGACTATATCTCAGAAAAGCAAGCGAAGCTGGATGAGAAGTTGGATCTGGAGATAGAGCGAATGAATAGTGACCCTGTGTTAAGAAGAAGGTATAGGGAGCAGAAAGAGCGGGAGAGAACCCCTTATTTGTGATGGTGTTGCATGTAAACAAAGAGGGTATAAGAGTACTTGGTATTGCAGAAAGCTTCAAGCGCGGAGAAGGGGAGTCAGTGCTTGCAGGTGTCGTTATGCGGTCAGATAACATAATAGACGGTTTTGCTTTCGACCGTATAGCCGTAGGCGGAATGGATGCGACCGCCGGGATTTTACGGCTTTTCAAATCTCTTCAGCGAGATGATGTAAACGTGATGATGCTAAATGGATGTGTCATCAGTTGGTTTAACATCGTGGATATAAAGACGGTATACAAAAAGCTGCGTATTCCGCTTATCTGTGTCACTTACGAGGAATCGGACGGTTTGGAAGAGCATATAACCAAGCATTTTGCAGCAAGCGAGCGAGATTCCAGGATAGCGGCCTATAGAATGCTTGGGAACCGTATGCCGGTGAAATTACATGATAACTTCGAGATATTAATACGTTTTTTAGGTATGCAAAAAGCAGAAGCGGGTGCGCTGCTTAAAAAATTCATCTTACATGGCAAAGTGCCCGAGCCATTAAGGGTTGCGAAAATAGCTGCAAGGGCAATCATCAGAACGAACAAAAAGTTCTTTTGGTAAAGCTTTTCTTACAAAGAAAAGGTTTATAGCAGCACATCCATATCCAACTGCTCCGATAATTCTTTGTATCTGTTCCGGATCGTAACTTCGGTCACGCCCGTAACATCCGATACTTCCTTCTGTGTGCGATGTTCACCACTTAATATTGCCGCGATATATATAGCTGCGGCTGCTATTCCTATCGGCCCTCGCCCATTGGTCAGTTCCGCTTCCGATGCCTTTTTTATTATCTCTACCGCTTTTGACCTTATATCACTGTTCAGCTCGAGCAGGGAACAGAAACGAGGCACGAAGTCTATAGGAGAAGCAGGTGTAACTTTCAGATCTAACTCACGTAAAAGGAAGCGATAGGCCCTGCTTATCTCCTTCTGCCCGACCCGGGATACATCCCGGACTTCTTCCAGTGTTCGCGGCACACCATACTGCCTACAACTAACATACAAGATCGCAGAGGTTATTCCTTCTATGCTTCGCCCGCGAATCAGATGTTTCTTCATTGCCTTCCGATATAACATAGATGCCGCCTCTCGGATATTTATCGGTAATCTAAGCGCACTTGCCATCCTGTCTATCTCAGAAAGTGCAAAAATAAAGCTCCGCTCTGTTGTATTCGCAATATGGATCCGCTGTTGCCATTTCTTTAGCTTATATTGGCCCTGGCCCGGCGAAGTCCAGGTGACAAGTGTGCTAAGGCCCTTGTCATGTATCCGATAAGTCATCGGTGCCCCCACCCTCGCCCTTTTTGACGCCTGCTCGGAATCAAAGGCTCGCCATTCCGGCCCAAGGTCCACGATATTCTCGGCTATTACCAGTCCACAATCAGCACAGAAACGCTCTGCTTTACCATAGTCACTTACCAGATTCTTAGAGCCACACTCTGGGCATTCTTTTATCTTCTCTTCAGCGCCAGCTTTGGCTTTATCCGCTCTCCGTCTCTTCCCATTATACCTCCCCTTTTCCTCTATACTCTCTGGGGACACCATTTTTATTTACTTTACGCCTTAGACATATATAAATGAACAGTTTTCCAAGATCGTCTCACGTAAGGGGGAATATCGTCCAGCGTTTTACCTTTTAGCAGCCCTTTTAGAAATCGAATGGTTTTCAGGTCCGCAGGGTATCCACTCCCTATCTCTGCTCCTATCTCAGCCGCAAGCGCTTTTATAGACATATCTCGGTGTACCTTCGCAACTATTGATGCTGCGCTGACAACGGGGTAGCGATCATCCGCTTTCCACTCAGCGATTATTTCGAGCTCACCTGCTCCCTTGTAGTTCGACCTAAGATTAGCCGCGAACCGCTCGGGTTTTACATCAGCAGCATCAACAAAAGCCCGGTCCGGCGGGAAATGGTCAATCACTTCGGAAAAGAGTTCAACCGTGATTTCATTTAAAGTACGCTCTTCTCTTGCTTTGTCTATCTCGCTTGCAGTCATCTCTACGACATGTACCTCAGTCGCATCTTCTATAATCCTCGCCAGGTATTCTCTTCTCGAAGCGTTCAATCGCTTTGAATCTTTTACCCCTATCTCTTCCAGCCCATCATAATTCAAAACACCGGCAACAAACATGGACCCTATTACAGGACCTCTTCCCGCTTCGTCAACTCCTATCTCTCTTAGTTCCATCTTTAACGTTAACCTAATAAATCGTCATATGCCGAGCTAGCAGCGATAGCGCCTTCCGCACATGCTACTACTATTTGCCTCACGCCCCCGGTTATGTCTCCTGCGGCATATACCCGCTTGAGGTTCGTTCTCTGGCTTTTATCTGTAATTATGTAACCGCTTTTATCCATCATAATACCCATTTGCGTGGCTAACCCATTTACGGGCTCTTCGCCTATTGATATAAATACGCCCGCAACTGGCAACACATCCTCATCTCCCGTCTTTTTATCATACCGGACAACACTACTCACCGCTGTATCTCCTTTTATTTCGGTTATCACTGAGTTCCATAAGATCCGGATGCCCGCTTCTTTCAGATTCTTTTGTAAATACTGTTCTGCCCGGAGCTTCTCCCTTCTATGTATCAGCGTTACCTCACATCCGATATTCTTCAGGTACAGAGCTTCTCTAACTGCGGAATCCCCGCCACCGATTACCATCACATGCTTATTTCGGAAGAAAAAGCCATCACAGGTAGCGCAATAAGATATGCCCCGCCCAAGATATTCGTCTTCCCCTTTTACACCTAATTTCCTGTGCTTTGTGCCCGTGCTTATTACTACCGCTTTTGTGTGATAGGTGTCCTTTTCCGTGATCACCGTCATCTCTTCCGCTCCAGACCCTACCTTTTTAACTTCTTCCAGCTCATTTATCGATACGTATTCTGAAAGCTGCTCTTTCATCTTTTCCGCTAATTCCATTCCGCCTATCTTCTTGAATCCCGGATAGTTCTCTATTATCGGTGCCTCATTTGATAATCCCCCGCATATCCCCTTATCAAGCACCAGTGTCTCCAATCCGCTTCTCAAGCCATACATCCCCGCGGTTATTCCTGCGGGACCCGTTCCGACAACAATCAAATCTCTTTTCATAATCCCAACCACATGAAAATACGATTATTTTATAAGCACGTACATATTATAAATGCTCATAGGGCCCGTGGTCTAGTTGGAATGACGTCGCCTTGACATGGCGGAGGTCATGCGTTCAAATCGCATCGGGCCCATAGTATCTGCACAAAAATCGTGAGATTTTTGTGCAGATAAAGCAAAATGAAAAATGCAAAAGTCAAAGTTCAACAGATGGCGATCTTTTTTGCGGGCTCAGATGTTCGGCTCGGATAAATAAATCTTTCTTCCGTTTCGAGTCCATAATCTCAACGATATACGCTCTCCCTCGCGTACCTTTCACCTCGCCCGTCAAGCCGTGGAATCTATGATGCGGCATACCCTTATGAATGCTGGGGTCTATACGGATGTGCACTTTCTCTCCGAGTTCAAAGCTTTGGATGGCTCTACTTATAGGGGACAATCCTCGCTCCCTCTTCCTTTTGCTCAACTTCTTCCTTGTTCTTTTCCTCTCTCCATGTGATCGTGGCATCTATTCTACCTCAGCAAATAAATGATTCTTCTTCTATATATTTACCTGTGTTTTTTATACCAAAAGCCCTAAATTTTTATTACGATAAAAATGAAAACATCGCAATTATCTGGTTTTTATAAGCTAAGTGTGAAAGAGCGATTAGAGCAGTTAAACGATTTTGCGAATCTAACAGAAGAGGAGCTAAAAGTACTTGGCAATACAGGGGCACTTGGAGAAATAGCAGACAGAATGATAGAGAACGTTGTTGGCACCATGCCCTTGCCAGTAGGAATTGCCGTGAATTTCGTGATCAATGGCAAAGATCATTTGATACCTATGGCAATAGAAGAGCCGTCTGTGGTCGCAGCGGCAAGCAATGCGGCAAAAATCGCACGGCAAAAGGGCGGGTTTCAGGCAAGTTCTACAGACCCTATAATGATCGGGCAGATACAAGTGACGGATGTTTCCGATCCCGCATCTGCTAAATTCACTATCCTTACTCATAAGCAAGAGATATTAGACAGTGCGAATGAAAATGACCCTGTACTTGTGAGCCTTGGCGGAGGTGCGAAAGACATCGAGGTAGAGGTCATTGATACGCCTGCGGGTCCAATGGTGATGGTCCATCTTTTAGTCAACGTTAAGGACGCGATGGGCGCGAATGCAGTAAATACAATGGCTGAAGCGGTAGCACCATTTATTGAGCAACTTTCGGATGGCAAAGTGAATCTGCGCATCATCTCTAATCTCGCAACGTACAGGTTAGCATTTGCGAGGGCTGTTTTTGCAAAGGATGCTATCGGTGGCGAGGATGTTGTTGATGCTGTCATCAACGCATACATGCTTGCAGTGTCAGATCCGTACAGATGTGCAACCCATAACAAGGGTATAATGAATGGCATAGACCCGGTTGTAATAGCCACAGGTAACGATTTCCGCGCGATTGAGGCGGGCGCACATTCGTACGCCTGTATTACTGGGCAATATCTACCATTAACCAAATGGGAAAAGGATAAGAACCATGATCTGGTTGGTACTATAGAACTCCCCATTGCGGTCGGTCTCGTTGGTGGCGCCACAACGGTTCATCCGACAGCGAAGATAAATGTCAAGATACTTGATGTGAAGACTGCAAACGAGCTTGCGGAAATCTTAGCCGCAGTAGGTCTAGCGCAGAATTTCGCGGCACTGCGCGCTTTAGCAACAGAAGGCATTCAACGTGGACATATGTCCCTGCATGCAAGGAATGTCGCCATAGCAGCCGGTGCAGAGGGTGAAATGATAGATAAGGTGGTGGAAGTCATGGTGCGGGAGAAGAAGGTGAGAATTGATAGGGCGAAGGAAGTGCTGGCTGGTTTTCTTACATCCACTGGAGATAATGTTCGCGTATGAACTCGTAATTCCTTTTGACGTTACTTCGACCTTTTAGTATCGCCCCGTGTCCGGGCAGCAGAAGCTCGGTATCCCGCGTGGATACAGTATTAATAGATCTTATCAGCTCTTCAGTGTTACCAAACGGCAAATCTGTCCGTCCTATGCCTTTATCAAATACCAAATCGCCCGAAATCAGTGTCTTCTTATCCACCGCGAAAAAGCAAATGCTCTCTGGTGAATGCCCTGGTGTATGCTGTATCCTCAACTCGGTGTGCCCCAAGCTATCCTCAAACACAAAGTCCACATCGAATTTCTTTGCTTCTATGCCTAAAACACGCGATGCTTCCTCTAATAACCGATCGAGATATGCCCATTGTGACGAATGTACCGCAACTTTAGCACCGGAAACATCTTTAAGTGCTGCTGTTGCGTCACAATGGTCAGGATGGAGATGCGTAATTGTTATAACATCTACTTCTTTTGGGTCTATGCCATCTTCCTGCATCTCTTTGAGTAGCAGTCCCAGGTAATTTCCCAGTCCCGGATCTATAAGGACTGTTTGTTCTCCTGTTATCACGTACGTGTTTGCATCAAGTACGCCCTTCTCTCTGTACCAGTACACGCCATCTTGAAGTTTCATGTTCTTATTTTAAAAATATATGTGGGTAATATAGTAATATATTTGGGGTGCAATAGAGAGAAGAAATGCTCTGGCGGGAAGAACATCTGCTCGCAATCCTAAAAGCCGGTAAATTAAGCACTTCTGAAGTGGTTGCACGAGCGGATATGAGCAAGGCAACCACATTGAAATATCTTGAAGGCCTTAAAGGCAGAGGATTAGTTGATTGTGAGATGGTAGGGCCTACAAAGCTATGGTCCCTCCCAGGAGAATCGAAAGAAATTGCCCCTGCTCAGTTTGAACAAGATGCGATAAAGGACTTTATATCTGTGGCTCGGGAGATATTCAAGCTATTTGAAGAGTTTGAAGCGGTAACAGGGAAGCGATTGATGATCTCGATAAACAAAGCAGGGATAAATATCAATATCGATTCTGTAACGTAAATGACATAATGCAGTGAAAGTGTATATGTATAAATGATATAGGTATATATAGTGGATGGATGCATAGACAGGAGGCGATAAAAAGATGCTCTGGCGAGAAGAACACCTGCTTGAAATCCTCAGAGTGGGGAAATTAAACACCACAGAAGTGGTTGCACGAGCGGATATGAGCAAAGCGACCGCATTGAAATATCTCGAAGGCCTTAAAGGCAAGAGGTTAATTAGTTGCGAGATGGTAGGACCCACAAAGTTGTGGTCGCTCGTAGGTGAAACAAAAGAAGATGTGCCTGCTCAATTTGATCAAGAGAAGTTAAGGGACTTTGTATCTGTGGATCGAGGGGTATTCCGTCTACTTGAAGAGTTTGAAGGGATCACAGGTAAAGAGTTACGGATTTCAATAAACAAAGCAGGGCTAAATTTGAATATGGAACAGGTACCATGAAGATATTGAGTTCAGGAGTGGCGGGATTAGATGAAGTCCTTGGTGGCGGGTTCGTATCACCTTCTATCATACTCATAGGAGGTAGTGTTGGTACAGGTAAGACTACGCTCGCGTTACAAAGCCTGTTTAATTCCGCGCGGAATAAAGAGTGCTGTTTATTTATTGCTTCCGTTTCTGAACCCATAACCTCAATAAACAATTTCCTATCTCCTTTTTCCTTCTTCGATCCGGACCTCAAGACAATGCACTTTGTTGACGCAGGCGAACTGCTATTAATGAAGAAAGACGTCTTTGGCATCATAAAGGATAATATCGAAACTATCAAGCCAGACCGGGTTGTTATTGACTCATTCCTCAGCCTCGCAGATATGGATAAAGACGCTTTAGATGCTTTAATCATATACATGAAGAGAAAGAACATCTTGCTGATCTTGACCGATGTGTTCAGAGAGCAAGTCTTGAATGAGCATTACATAGCTTCCATAGTTGATGGTGTCCTCTTCCTTTCAATAGAAGATGGAAGGCGATGGCTAACAGTGTTTAAGTTAAGGGGACAGAACACATCGATAAAGAAGCATGCCTTTAAATTCAGTACTGCGGGAATAGAAGTATTTCCGAAATTGAAGATGGCCGAGGTCGTATCTGTAAGTGATAAAAAAGTCAATTTGGGTGTTCGCGGTATGGAACAAATAGTAAACAAGGGTGTGCTGGAAGGCAGTGCTATCCTCGCTGCGGGTGAGGTGGGCACAGGAAAGGCACTTTTTGGTTTCCAATTCGTCCACGAGGGCGTAAAGAGCGGTGAAAAGAGCTTGATTATCTCGTTGAATGAGGATTTAGCGACCATCACAAGAAATGCCAAGCATTTCGGATTCGATTTCCAGCCGACTGCAAATAACGGTTTGGTCAGGGTATTGTATGCGCCTGTTGTCGATCTTGTCCCGGATGAGCACCTGATAGAGCTAAAAGAAGCGCTTGTCGGTGTAAATCGTGTAGTTATAGATGGTGTTTCATGCTATCAATCTGCGTTCAACGCTACGAGCAACGCTACACGCGACTACAAGAATTATCTGCAAACGATTATCTCGCTGTGTAAGAGCAGGGCAATAACCTCTGTTTTCACCTCTGATACAAATCCCGGTGAGTATTATCCATCTGACATAGCACCCATGATGGATGGCCTAGTAATACTGTCACGCGCGGAAGAGAAGGGCGTGAGGCGACGTTATATAGAAGTAATCAAGATGAGGGGCAGTGCACATTCTACCGGGAAGAAACTCGTGGACATAACGGAAAAAGGCCTTGAGGTCAGTCCGTCTTAATCTGAAATTGTCAGATAAACTTTTGTAAAGTCCATCGCCACAATGGGATGTACTCTATTCGTTTTCCTTTTAGTTCCTCCACGGCTTCATAATCCTCGGTAATGACAAACAAGTTATCGCATTTAAGCTCTTTGCTCGCTTTAAGTAACGCCTTTGTCTCTCTCTTTTTCGTATCATAATCGTTAATATCGTAGCAGACTTGTATTAACTGCTTGACTTTTAGTCCATACTTAAGCACGAAATCCACGCTTCGTGCAATAACTTCGGGTAATTCTCTGCCTTACCATCCGCTAAGGATCGTTCTGGTTATTTCTATCATGGTACAATTTTGATATGAACTTGTTCCATATAAACTTTGGGTATATCGTGTAGTGATTTCGCAGAAAAATTCGACAGTGCTGGCAAATACCGAAACTCGCCATTCGCGAAATACCATAAGTTATTTATACGTGCCTGTACTACATATATCACTCGCGCTGATCTCGGCAAAGCAGTAGCAAAAAGGTGAGGGGCTAGCTATAATGAAACAAGTTGGCAAGGCTGATGATGATTCCGGTCAAGGTGGTTCGAATAGTGATATAACAGCCTACAAAGTCGTAATCTCGGTCATCTTCGGGTTACTAGGGTTTGCCGTAAACTTTTATCCTATTGATTTTGTCTTTTACGGCACTTATCGAATGAGTTTTCTTCTCGGTCTCATATTTCCCATTGTGATAACGCTTGCATGGGGCTGGAGATACGGGCTGTTATCTGCGCTCTGTGGCGGATGTCAGACGATGTGGATATTGTGGATGCTGCAAAATGGTTACGGTCCTTTGGTGTCAGTGCCACCATTTACGCTGTGGATCGTGTGGCATGGCTGGTTCTCACGCACCCGATATAATAACATCTATCTTGGCGAGCTGATATTCCGTTTATTCAATACAGCATTGCTATTCTCCGTATTCCGCTGGGTATTCACCCTGAACGTGCCCCCGGACAATACGTTTATGCCTCTGGCTGTGACACTCTCGATTGTGTTTAAGGAAGCGATAAACGGGCTATTAATTGTCTTTATCGCGCAAGGACTGCTGTATTCAGACACGGTGAGAGCGTTCTTCAAACTACCAAAGAGCACAGCCGACCCACGCTTGTATTACATATATACAAACGCAGTTATTCTTGGCGTTATCCTAATATTTAGCTTTGTCGGTGAGGAATATATATGGGGGCTATGGGAGCCGGAGTTTCAAAGTGTTGCCCGTATACTCGGCTCGGTATCTTTGTTACTGGTAGGCATCTTTTGCACCTACGGTGCCGCGAGCGTATTTGCAAGAAGGAAAAGCGAAGATCTCATCCGGGTACAAGAAGAGCTGCGAGAGAGCGAGAAGAAACTTTCTCAGATTGTTGAGGGCAGTTCAGTCCCAACCTTTGTAATTGACAGGGCGCACACAGTCACACACTGGAATAAAGCGTGTGAAAGTCTAACCGGTGTCTCTACTGCTGAGATGGTAGGCACGAAAAACGCGTGGACTTCTTTCTATTCGGTGGAACGGCCACTTATGGTAGATATTATAGTGGATGAACTATCAGGAGAAGAGCTAGCTAAATACTACGGTGGCAAGTATCATAAATCTGCGCTTGTAGAGGGCGGTTATGAAGTTGAAGATTTCTTCACTCATTTGGGCGATAGCGGCAAATGGCTATTCTTCACTGCGGCGCCATTGAAAGATCAGCGGGGGAAGGTAATTGCAGCGATAGAAACTTTTCATGACTTCACCGAACGTAAGCAAGCGGAGGAGGAATTGGAGCGAATCGTAGTGGATCTTAGGCGTTCCAATACCGAGCTGGAGCAGTTTGCATATGTCGCATCGCACGATCTGCAAGAGCCTTTGCGTATGGTCTCGAGCTACGTGCAGTTGTTGGCACGGCGCTACAAAGATAAACTTGATTCCGATGCTGACGAGTTCATCGGGTTTGCCGTGGACGGCGTGAACCGTATGCAAACGCTGATAAATGACCTGCTGACTTTTTCGCGGGTGGGTACGCGAGGTAAACCATTTGAACCGACTAACTGCGAAAATGTGCTTGAGCTGGTGCTCACGAATCTGAAGATGACTATCGCGGAGAGCGGCGCGGTGGTGACTCACGATGCACTGCCGACCCTAATGGCAGATGGTTCGCAACTGATTCAGTTGTTTCAGAACCTTATAGAGAACGCGATCAAGTTCCGAAGCAAGGAACCGCCAAATGTTCATCTCGCGGCAGAGCAAAAAAGTGACGAGTGGGTCTTCTCGGTTGCTGACAACGGTATCGGGATTGAGCCGGAATTCTTTGAGCGCATCTTTGTAATATTTCAGCGGTTGCATGGCAGAGGTGAGTTTTCAGGTACCGGCATCGGTCTTGCGGTCTGCAAGAAGATTGTAGAGCGACACGGTGGTCGCATCTGGGTGGAGTCAGAGCCGGGAAAAGGCACTATATTTTATTTTACAATTCCTGTGAAGGCGTGAAGAATCTATATTATATATTAAAGAAGAACAAAGGAACATATGTAGATGAGTGAAGCAAAGCGCCGATATGCGGACATATTAGAACAATTCCCGATTGAGTTACAAAGGCCCATGCTCTTACTTGTAGATGCAATGATGGAGCGAGCCAGGGATGAGTTCGCAGTCAGGCGCGAAGAGTTTGACAAGCTAAGAAGTGCGATTGTAGAATTAGTGGAAGCGCAGAAGCGGACGGAAGAACGAGTTGGCGGTCTGGAACGTGCAATGGCAGAGCTAGCACAGGCACAGAAGCGGACGGAAGAGCGCGTTGGCGGTCTGGAACGTGCAATTGATGCGTTGGCGCAGGCACAGAAGCGGACGGAAGAGCGCGTTGGCGGTCTGGAACATGCAATGGTAGAGCTAGCACAGGCGCAGAAGCGGACGGAAGAACGCGTTGGCGGTCTGGAACATGCAATGGATGAGTTGGCTCAGGTACAAAAGCGGTTTGAAAAGCACTTTAGGATGCAGATTGGCGCTTTGGGTAGCAGGTGGGGTATAAAGACCGAAGAGAGCTTTCGTAGCGCAGTTGAAGGAATACTCAGCGAAGATTTTGGGCTGCATGTGGAGCGATATATAGAATATGATAAGCAGGGCGAGGCGTTTGGGCGTCCTGAGCCAATTGAGATTGACGTACTGATACGTAATGGTAAGACTACCGCAATCGAGATAAAGGCTTCAATGAGCAGATACGATGTTGACGCTTTTGGCAAGAAGATTGTATTCTATGAGAAACGGAATCAGGTAAAGGTAGATCGCAAGCTCATTATTACGCCCATGCTGGACTACCGAGCAACCGAACTGGTGGCGTTATTGGGTATGAAAGTTTACACCTCCTGTTATGACTGGGCTGATGAAGAAGTAGGGTGATGCGGTGTGGGAGAAAGGAGTTTTGAGTTACAGATCACTGAGCACGAAACCATAATTATTCTCCTAAGGGAACTCCCAGTAAATAGTTTACGCAAAAAGTTTTGATAAATGATAGCCACAGAGACTACAGAGTGAAAATAACTGGGTGCTCTCGGTGTACTCTATGGCGGAAAATTTATAATCAAGTTAAAAAATATACGACAAGAAAATGATGTTTGGAGGGGCGATTATACATATTGTAAACCTACCACATTTATATATGTCAATTCTTACTTACCTTTATGGCGGTAGAAATGATAGGTGAGGCGATAGAGATCCTGCTAGTGGAAGACAATCCAGGCGATGTGCGCCTGACGCAAGAAGCACTCAGGGACGGTAAGGTGCACAACAACCTGCACGTTGCATGGGATGGCGTAGAGGCTATACTATCAGAATCGAGGAACCGGATAAATGCGATGGCGCTTATCCATAGTCAATTATATGAAGGTGGAGACTTATCAGCGATAATTATGAAGGGGTTTATGAATAATCTGTTGGTGCAATTGCTCCAGGTTCATTCGGTTCCGGAAACGAAAATTAGCCCGGTCGTTCATGCAGTTGATTGTTCACTTCCTATCTCTGCTGCTGTACCTGTCGGATTAATTGCGAATGAACTTTTGACAAACGCATTTAAGCATGCTTTTGCAAACAGGAAAGAGGGTAAGATAGAGGTTAGTCTCGGAGCATCGGGAAAAGGTAATATCGGTCTGACCATCAGTGATGATGGTGTTGGATTACCAGAAGGTTTTGACATCAATGCAAGCAAAACACTTGGGCTGCGTGTGGTGAAAATTCTGGCTGAAGAGCAGTTAGATGGAAAACTGGAGGTTGACAGTGATAAGGGTACGACTTTTAAGGTGGAGTTTGAGATGGCAAAAAGGTGATGAATTACGAATTACGAATTAGGGATAGGGGGCAGTGAGGCGAGGAAAGGGGATTTAAAGTGGAGGAGGTTTGGGAGTAGGGACAGGAACGGATAGTAAATAGAGATTAGCAAAGGAAGATTTCAAACTTGAACTCAGGCTATTCTTTTATTTTATTTTATATACACTAACTATAGTAGCGGTAAAGTGTTTTTCATAGGTGGTGGTGACAGCGAAAAAAGCATCATATAAAAAGGGGGAACGTCCTGCAGCAGGCATTGAGAATTACATCACAAATCTCGAAGATAACCTGCTCGGGCTCTCAGAGCTACCAGGTGTGCAGATGATGGGACCAGATATTCAGGACGATCTGAAAGCTATGTGTCTCAGTTTCCCATCAGAAACATCTTTACGGCGGCTGGATAAAAATGGTAAGCTCCGTTTTATCTATCCCAATGAGAGCGGGCGGATGGAGCTTGTAGGACGGAACTACCGTGGAGAAGCTTATTTTCAAAAGGCTAAAGATACAGGGGACGTTCTCGTATCCGGATTGATGCACAACGAGAAGGGCGAAATGCGTATCCGGATTGTGAGACCGGTTTATATAGCGGACGAAGAAGGCGTTTTCTTAGCACATCATGAACCGGATTTCGTGGGTCAGGATGCATTTAAGGTGCGTGAGGCGAAGAACCCCGAGCTTTCTTACGAGGTAATAAAGAACATCCAACGACAGATGATGGCAGGAGATGAAGGAATAGATCGCTATGTCTCGGGGTGGCATCGGGGACGGGTAGAACGGATTAATAAGTTTGTTGCCTACGCGCCAGTTCCTGTTGGCGATCATATCTGGTCAGTAGCTGTGTGTGCGCCTATTGGTGAGGTGGCGTGGATTATTGCTGCTGCGCACCCTCGTGAGCTACTTATACTGGGTTATATCATTATTGTGCTGATAGCAGGCGGGGCCATTTTTATCATTTTTGAGCGTCGCAAGAAGAGCATTCTGGAGCAGGAGGTGAGAAGTCGGACAAAGGAACTGCGTGAAAGCGAAGATGCGTATCGCTCCTTAGTGGAGTCTACCGAAGATTCCGTTTATCTGGTAGACCGGAATTGCAAGTATCTATACAAAACAGCAAATTTTTCGCTGATACTGCAGATGTGGACAGGATAATGAATTGTGTGCGGAACGAAGGGGCGCTAAAAAACTATCGGACAATCGCGTTGCGAAAAGATGGAAAGCCTGTGCATATCTGCATGTCCGCAGCGTTGTTAAAGGATGAAGATGGCGTGCCGATTGGCACTGTCCGTGTGAGCAGGGATATAACAACTGTAGTGGCGTTGGAGGAGCGGATAAAAGAAGAGCGGGACAACCTGAAACTGATATTTGAAAGTATGGTTGACGGCATATACATTGTATCAAAGGACTATGAAATAGTGTTTATGAATAAAGTTTTGATTGATGCGGTTGGCGACCAGACAGGAGATATTTGCTATAAAGCGTTCCATGATGGGGAAGAACCATGTCCACGGTGTAAAAGTCCGGCGGTGATGAATGGCAAGACAGTGCGGTGGGAGTGGTACTCCCGCAGGATGAATAAGACCTACGACCTCATTGAGACACCGCTTACGAATATTGACGGAACCATATCAAAATTGACGATCTTTAGGGACATCACCGAGCGCAAGCGATTGGAAGAAGCGAGAACTCAGGCAGAGGAAAGGCAGTTACAACTGCTCGCTGAGCTGGAAATGACGAACAAGGGATTAAAGGATTTCGCGTATATTGTATCCCATGACTTAAAAGCACCCCTACGTGCTATCACGTCCTTAGCAGAGTGGTTATCCGCGGATTATAGTGATAAGCTGGATGAAGAAGGCAAAGAGCAACTGGCTCTGCTTCTTAGTAGAGTGAAGCGAATGCACAATTTAATTGAGAGTATACTGGAATATTCGAGAATTGGACGTATGAAAGAGAATAAACAAGAAATAGATTTAAATACTCTTATAGCTGACGTAATAACTATGATTAATCCGCCAGAAGGTATAGCTATAAAGGTGGGAGATAAATTACCTACTATTCTCTGTGAGCGGACGAAGACGGAACAGGTATTTCAGAATCTATTGAGCAATGCGGTGCGGTATATGGACAAGCCGAAAGGGCAGATAACAATTGGATGCAGCGAAGAGACCGGCTATTGGAAGTTCTATGTTGCAGATAACGGACCCGGGATAGAGGAGCGATATTATGAGAAGATATTCCAGATATTCCAAACGCTGAAACCCCGTGATGAAGTTGAAAGTACCGGTGTGGGTCTATCAATAGTAAAGAAAATTGTCGAGTCGCAGGGTGGAGAAATTGGGGTGGACTCAAAAGTAGGTGTGGGGACTACCTTCTTTTTCTGCTTACCAAAAGAAAGTAAGGGTGGTGCAGAGGCATGAAAGAGCGCGCGGAAATCAAATCGGTTGATTATTCACAATTTGTGTGGGTCGTGAAAACTATCAACTCGTATTGGACCATAAGTGCGTTACCGGAGGTATAAGCGATGAAAAGACCGAAAGTTCTGATAATTGAAGATGACAAAGTGGACCAGATGGCTTTCCAGCGGTTTTTTAAGGAGAATAAAATACCATATGAGTATACGATAGCCAGCTCAGTTGTAGAAGCCAAAATTATTCTGGCTTCTAATAAATTCGACGTGATTATTTCTGATTATTTACTTGGCGATGGGACCGCATTTGACATCTTTGACCTGAAGGTAGATGCACCCATTATAGTGACTACCGGGTCGGGAGATGAGGCGGTGGCAGTAAAAGCAATGAAAGCAGGTGCTTACGATTATCTGGTCAAGGACCCGGCGAGTAATTACCTCACCGTTCTTCCCGCTACGGTAGAAACTGTAATGGCACGAAAAATGGCGGATGAGAAGCTCAAACAATACCAACATATGGTAGAATCCGCATATGATGCTATTTTTTTAAAAGACTTGGATAGCCGATATATTATTGCCAACGAGAAAACGGCAGAGGTTTTTGGATTATCTCGTGAAGAGGTTATAGGAAAAGATGATTATGAATTAATGCCAAACAAAGAGGAAGCAGCGAAAAATGTTGAAAATGACCAGGCGGTTTTCAAGACAGGTAAGCCAAAAGAAATTATTAAGCAAATGACAGGTGCAGAAGGAAAAGAATACTGGTTTCAAGCCATCAAAGTTCCTCTTTTTGATACTGCGGGGAATATCACAGGTCTTATTGGCATTGCTCGTGACATCACCGAGCGTAAGCATGCAGAGGAGCAAATAAAAGCAGCACTACGCGATAAAGAGTTGCTGTTGCGTGAGACCCATCATCGAGTGAAGAATAATCTTCAGGTCGTCTCGAGCATGCTAAATATGCAAGCACGAGTTGCTAAAGACCGAGGCGCATCTGATGTACTCGCAGAATCACGAGACCGGATAAATACTATGGCTCTTATCCACACCCAGTTATATGAAACCGGGAATGTATCGGAGATGAATATGAAGGTGTTTGTGAATGGATTGCTGAAGCAAATGCTATCGAGTCATCCTGTCCAAAATACGAGAATTACGCCTGTTGTGCGTGCAGATGAAAAACCACTTCCCATATCTATTGCTGTACATCTTGGCTTGATTCTTAATGAACTGTTAATAAACGCATTAAAGTATGCATTTGTAAACAGGAAAGCGGGAGAAATAGCGGTCGATTTCCATGTATCGGAAAAAGGAGTGGTTATTCTGACAGTAAGCGATGACGGCGTTGGATTACCCGACGGATTTGACATCAATGTAAGTAAAACACTGGGGCTGCGTATGGTGAAAATTCTGGTAGAAGATCAGTTACAGGGGACTCTGGAGATTAATAGTGACGGTGGGACGACATTTAAGGTGGTATTTGAGATAGCGGCGGAGTGAAAGAATTACGAATTAGGAATTACGAAACCACAAATAATTGACATCAAGAAAAAGTCAAAAATGATTAATTAGCCACAGAGGACACGGAGGGAAAATACTCGGTGCTCTCGGTGTATGTAGTCTGTGGCAGAAAGTCACAAAAAACAGATACGTTTGTATATTACCCCTTGATGTGTAGGTAAAATGTTGGGATTTCGAGCATAGAGCTTAGAATTTATTCATGCCTCAGCGCCTCTATCGGCTTCAACTTAGAAGCGCGCCATGCAGGATAAAGCCCGCTTAGCACGCTCGTTCCTACGCCGAATGCAATACCAACGAATACATAAAGGATGCTTGAAGGAGCAAACAGATATGACGCTTCATGTAATATCAAGACGTCCACTAAGAAACCAGCACCGAAACCCGAAATCGCACCGATTACGCCGCCTATCGCGCCCAGGATCAACGATTCAAAGAGGAACATACGCAGTATACCTCTTTTTGACGTTCCTATTGCACGCATCACCCCTATCTCCTTCGTTCGCTCCACCGTGGACATCATCATTACGTTAAGGATGCTTACACCCGCAACCACGAGTGAGATAGCGCCAATGCCAAGCAGGAATATGGAAATCGTATTGAACAGTCCCTTTATGCCTTCCACAATCATCTTCAGCTCCATCACCATTACAACTTCCTCTTTCTTGTTCAATCGAGCTTCAATCTCCTCTCTTGCTTCTTCCACATCCTCTATCTTTTCCACCTTTACAATCACCGAGTTGTAGCCGGTGGTATTATACATCAAGTCGAACATCTTATCAGAGACAATGATGGCATTATCCGGACTTATATCGAACCCTACTCCTCTTTCCGCTAAGATACCAACGATCCTTGGCTTCTGACTTTGTAGCGCTGCCCGCTCCCCTACCCGGAGCTCATAATTGTCCGCGAGTCGGGAGCCGACCATACAGTTTAGGGAGCCGTGTTTAAGAAACTGCCCCGCCTCTTTCTCCAGCAGTTTCGGGATGTCCTCGCTACGCATACCATAGACCATAACAAACGTTGACTCACCGTTTAGAGTTGCCTTATCCCCGATTGACTGTACCGGGATAGCCTCTGCCACTTTCTCTATCTTCTTGAAATTGTCCTCAGAAATCGCTTCTTCGCCATATGGGTAGACTACGAGCTCATTTCCGATCATGCACAACTGCTCAGAGACGGCGAGCTGAACACTGTTTCCTAGGATACCCAGTGCTGTTATTGCCAGCACGCCTATCACAATCCCTAGGATAGCGAGCACAGACCTGAACTTATGCCTTGCGAGGTTCCGTTTTGCGAACTCGAAGAAGATCATTTTACCTTGTGTAATCTCGTGGTTGCTTTATAGAAACACGCCATCACTATCTATCCTCCCATCAACAAGCCTGAATGTGCGTTTAGTATACGAAGCAACCTGCGGGTCATGCGTAACTATAATAATAGTCTTCCCACGCTCGTTCGTATCTTTCAGGAGCTGCATAATGTCTTTGCTCGTCTTCGAGTCCAGATTGCCAGTAGGCTCATCGGCAAGAATTATATCCGGGTCATTTGCCAGTGCACGAGCAATAGCAACACGCTGCTGCTCGCCTCCGGAAAGTTCGTTTGGTTTGTTCTCGCCCAGTTCCTCATCCAATCCAACAGAGCTCACGAGCTCCTTGCTCTTCTCCTCGTGCCCGTTCACGCCCTTTAATATCATCGGGTACTCAATGTTCTCCAGTGCAGTTAATGTGGCTATAAGGTTAAACTGCTGAAATACAAATCCTATTTTATCACGCCTTATCTTAGTCAACGCCTCATCATCCAGTCCATTGATGTTTTCACCACCGATGTCTACCGTACCTTCTGTCGGCGTGTCCAAACACCCGATGATATTAAGGAAAGTTGTCTTTCCCGAGCCAGAAGGGCCCATAACAGAAATGAACTCGCCGGCTTCTATGCTTGCAGTCACGTTATCAAGCGCTTTGACGCTCCCACGAGGAAGCTCATATACCTTTGTTACTTCTACAAGCTCCACCACATTCATCGCTTCTTCCATGAATACGAAATCATCCCAATGACTAATATCGCAATTACAATGACAACAGCAATCATTGGAACTGGCAATTCTCCTGTACTTGCGATCCCCTGAGTACTTTCAACCGAGATGTATTCGTGCTCCGAGAACAGAATACCATCTTCGTCTTTGTATTCGATGATGAGTGGCACCTGCGTTTTATTCCCTTCTACCTTTACATTGAGTTCGAAACTGCTGAAATCGTCCGCGTTGAGCAAGCCCACGAAATAGGCCTTGTATGGCTGCATTGCCTCTATGCCTTCTGCATCACCCACCTTCATAACCACGCTATTTGCAGCTTCTAAGCCTGCATTGTTTATGTCGCCTGTGATCTTATACACGTTCATCCCGGGCAGGGATTCCTCTTCGATACCGGTGAGGATGAGTTCCGCGCTCTTTTTGCTCTCCGTGACAGTCAAAGGCACGCTCAAATCGGTATAATGGTAGTTATCGCCGTTTTTGAATTGTAACTTGAAGTTCAGGAAATAATCGCCACTTTCTTGCGGCGTGAAAAAAAAAGCGGCAACTTCTGAGTCGTCTGCCGATAGCGTGCCGATGAAGACTTCCGCGGGCATCACGTCTTTATACTCGGTAACGATCTTCACGGCAGTAACGTTATTTGGTCTTGGATTACCGACAACGAGTTCGATCTTTGCTCGTTCGCCACTAAAAATATCTTCCGGAACGTCCTTAACGGCGATGGTTAAAGGCGAACTGTCCACAGTAACAGGAAAGGAATATCTTATGCTCTGGGCGCCTTCGCCATTTACTATTACTTTTGGATAATAAATGCCGTCGGGGCAAGTCGCCTTTATAGTGAACGTGAGGCTTAGATCTCCTCCAGGCCCTAAACTACCAGGGTTAAAGTACGAATCGCTCAGCACTTTGATCCCCTGACTTAACATCTGCACCTCTTTTATGTTTACGCTTTTATACAATTCCATATTCTTTACCGTCACAGTTACCGTGCCTATATCGTTGCACATGGGCGCTTCTGGGTTAACCGTGCAGTCGGAGATCATAACCGAAGCTTTATGCTCTTCTGTTGCTGAACTAGCGGTGTTGGCTGCGCTGACGCCCGATGTTGCAACAGCAATGACAAAAAAGAATAAAAAAATAAATGTGGGAATCGTTTTGCGCATTCACATCACCCCCATTTGGTAGATCGTCCACAGAACGTAAGCAGCCATTGGAATCGCAACGGTAATCAATGCGTTCTTCGTCGTTATATTCCTTGCGTGTTTCAGCCCGAACACCCATATGTTCGCACTCCACAGCATGAAGAGAATATTGATTGCATAAGAAAGCAGCATCATTGGGCTTTTCATTAGTGGTTCGAGTGCTATCCCTATCATTGCCGGGTCTGTTACTGCGGGAATATGCGCGGTTGAAACGATATTGTAGATAAATATGGCACTTATTATGCCGCTAATTATCATCGGGATGTAACCGTATCCAACGAATTCAAGTGTTCGCTTGAATTTCCCCTCGCCTTTGAATATGCATGATAAGCCGAAGAATATAACGGCAAAGACAATCCAGAAGATGAATGAAGCGATCACTGCGATGATAGCAGTGCTAATGGATATGAACGAAAGAAACGCTTGTGCCTCAGACGGAAGTGTTCCGCTGAGCATTTCAGCAGTTAATCCGCCCATAAAATAAGCGCCTATGCCGCTGATTATACCGATAATCAAAACGATAAGTGCCGGTATCTTCAGACTTACTTCTTCATCCTTCTTCGCTTCAAAAAATTTGTTCGGATTCGTCAATATTTCTAGCATTTTTATTCCCCTATTTCATACTTTAGCGGTATTTTTATATATAAGCTTGCACCTTGGCGGTCAATGCAGGAGCCAAATTTCTCTTCGCATCTACTTTCGCTCCTTCTCCTACTCCATACTCATACTGCGCGGGATATCTTGCTCTAACACTCGCAGCTCCACGCTTTATTACATCTCTGATTGCGTCGCTTCTACACCCATAATATCCTGCTCTAACGAGCGCATCTATATTCTCAACTTCTTCAGCCGGTATTTTCAGATCTACAAAACATTTTTTTCTATTCATTTCTTTACATTTCGCTCCCTTTTTATATCTCAGCCCCGTCGCTTTTTTCGGCGGACTTGTTTATTTATATTCGGACGCCCCTATTTAAGCTTTTCAGTTTTTCGTGAAACCGAAAACTATAACACTATATGTTGCTAAATATTGGCATGTGCGACCAGTCATCACGAACCTTCGGTAAATCCAATTGTTTGGACAAATACAAATACAAAGAATATTACCTTATATAGCATAACAAACAAGAATGAACAAGCTAAAACAGAGGGGAGGGTAAAGAGATTGAGCTACGAGTTAGAATTACGGATTGTTGCTCTTGTAATCTGTTTTATAGCGTTTTTCTATCTGACCAGTCTCTTTGTGAGTGGTTTAGGTTCTCTTGCGAAACGATTCAGCGTGCCCGAATCAGTTGCAGGCGCTTCTGTCGCTGCTATGGTGAGCAGTGCACCGGAGATGGGTGCGTCCGTATTCTCTGTTGTGGAAGGGCATCCGGATATAGGTCTGGGGACAATCGTCGGCTCGGCCATCTTTAATATCTCCTTATTGGTTGCTTTCTCCTTCTGGGTGCGAAAATGCGTTCTCGATGAGAAAGTACTCAAACGGGACGGGGTATTTTATCTCCTCGTTGTGATTGTTACGGTAGTGACGATCATGGATGGCGTTTTGACACAATGGGAAGCTTTATCCTGGTTCTTGCTCTATATCGTCTATTTCATCTGGCTGTTTAAGGATGCAATAAAAGGTAAGTTCGTACCCAAAGAGGAGTTCAAGTATGTATCAACACGGAAGGCGATTATTTATACCGGAATAGGTGTTGCTGGTATAGCAGTGAGTGCGGATATAATGGTTAAGTCAACAGTTTATATTACTGATACTTTCGGTTTATCGCAATCGCTCTTTAGCTTGATTATTATTGCGATCGCGACCTCAGTCCCCGACCTTTTCGTGTCGGTGGATGCGTCAAGGAAGGGTATGGGGAGTTTAGCCGTTTCTAACGCACTGGGCAGTAATATTTTCGATCTCCTGGCTGGGATAGGTTTGCCTTTCAGTTTCGTTGCGGTAACTCATATTCAGGGCAACATAGGACTATCTGCGTTCTATCTCTTACTATCCGTATTCGTATTCTTAGCCATAATCATCTTCAGGCGAAGTTTAGGTAAGAAAGAGGCAGTTGTATTAGCTGCTGTTTACGTTAGCTATCTTATTATTCTTGTGCTCTGGGGCGGGATGTAAAGTTTGTTCTTAACTGCCTTATATACAGCCTCGCCCATGCGAACGCTACTGCGGGACCTATTATGTTTGCTACAACCACGCCCCACCATACGCCAACCACTCCCTGTTCGAGATTGAAAGCGAAAAGGAGAGCAAATAACGGCATTAGGATTAGCGTACGCAAAAGCGTGACTACCAGTGCGTACATACCTTTCCCTGTTCCTTGAAAGAGCGAAGAAGATAGCATTCCAAATGATACAGATGGGTAAAATAGACTCATTATCCGGAAAAACAATGTCAGCTCGGGAGCTAAATGTGCCGCCCCCTCAGAATGTGTGAATATCATAGCGATCTGAGGTGCAAGAATGAAGGTTGCCACTCCTATAGCCGACTCTATCACGAGACCCACCTTTGTTGCATAGAGATGTGCAATACTTACCTTTTCATATGCGTGCGCACCAAAAGCAGCTCCGGTCACCGATACAACGGCAGTAGCGATACCCATAAGCGGCAATATTGCTATTGTTACTACCCGCCACCCCGTTGAATATATTGCTACGGAATCGGTGTTGCCCACATTTACTAATATGAGATTCAATATCAATATGGTTAACGATACAGCGAGCTGCATCACGGATGCAGGCAGAGCGACCCTGAAAATATCCTTAACTATCTCTTTATCAAATTGGAACCCACTGAACTTGAATGATACGTACGTATCCTTTTTGAAAAGCAGCCAGTTTAGCATGATAACTGATGTAATGGCCAGCGATATGACTGTGGCCCAGGCAGCACCGGCAACTCCCAGGCCAAAAGAGTAGATAAAAATCGGGTCCAGGATAATATTCAGAACTGCACCCAATGCCATTGCGTACATGGCGCGCTTGGCGTCTCCTTCACTCCGCAGTATCGCATTTGCTACGTTAGTGAAAAACATGAAAATACTGCCGGCGAAGAAAATTCGGGCATATGATGTGGCCATATCTGCCGTCTTACCTGCACCTATCAGAACAAATAGCTCGTCAGTAAAGGCATACAGCGGTATGGTAAAAAGAAGAGTGAGTAACAGCATCATAATGAGTGTATGAACGGCCACGTTGTCTGCACCCTGCTTATCTCGGGCTCCGATCCTACGCGATATGGCAGACCCAGCACCTACACCTAACCCATTTGACAGCCCCATAGCCAGAAAGAAGAAGGGGAATACGAAACCAATAGCTGCGAGCGCGTTTGCACCAAGACCCGAGACCCAAATGGCATCCACGAGATTGTAGATTGTTTGCAGTGACATAGCTGCGATCATAGGTACTGCGAGTTTGATAATGGCTCTCTTCGGATCGCCAAGTAACGTCGCTACGCCCACGGTTTTCTTATCCTGCAACGACGCATCAGAAATGGCCGTCTCTGCTGGTCCTGTATTGTTCATATGCCTTTGTATTTATATTTGCTCTATTTGGTTTGTTAAGCAAGATTACACAGCTTCCCTCTTTTAAAGCTCTCGTTTAAAATAGTATTTGTATGGCAAGGGTAAAAAAGCACAACTGTCGTCAAGAAGCTACATTACATTACATTGCAGATTGCCATTGCGGCTACATCTGCCATTAGGGGTAATCCTACTGTGAAATACGTGGATGGTACTGCATCTGCGGTTTAACGAGATTAACACCGGATTTAGGTGCTATTAATTTATATATCCGAAGATCTAAAAAGTATATGGTACATATGATGGATATATCAAATTTATCTCAGGATGCTGTGTTGTATTTGAAAGTGTTAGTAGTTCTGGTAGTCGCTTTTTTCGTGATTGGACTAATTAGCAGATTACTTAAAAGGTTCTTAAGCATTCGCGTTATGTCTTTGGATGTACAGAACATCTTGCGAAGAGTCGTCGTGTATGCTCTATGGTTCATTGTTCTGATGTATGTCATTGATGAACTGAATTTAGAAGAGATACTTATGCCACTCCTTGGCGCTTCTGTTATAGTCGGTCTTGCTGTTGCATTAGCCATTAAGAACGTCTTAAGCGATGCGGTGGCAGGGATATTCATCCTGTTAGACAAGCACTTCAATATTGGTGACGAGGTTGAGACGATGAAATATAGAGGAAAGATCCTCGAGGTTACGTTAAGAAAAACGCGTATAAAGACAGACGATGGAACAATAGTTGTATTAGCAAATGGGAAGATAGATTCTTCCGGATGGGTGTTATACGAGAGAAAGACCGAAGCGGAAGAGAATTAAACTTGCATATTTTTGCCATTTCCGCAAAAGAGAAAATCAGATTTTACACTAACACAAGATTACTTCTATAAACCACCGCATCGTATCCTTTGCGACCCAAGAGCAGCTCGATTTCACGCGATTGCGCTCCTTTTATCTTCTCTATATCGCTGCTTGAGTAGTTTGTGATGCCGCGAGCGAATTCCACACCTTTGGCGTCAACAATGCTTACGGAATCGCCACAGATGAACTCATTTTCAACACCGACGATCCCGGAAGGTAGCAAGCTACCGCCTTGTTTGACCAATGCGGTCTTAGCACCTGCATCCACTTTGATTTGGCCCTTTGGCGAGGCAGAGAAGAGAATCCAATGCTCCCTATCGTTTATCCGCTCCTGTTTTGGTATGAATAACGTACCAACAGGCGCAGCTTCTATGATCTGCATGAGTATGTTCTCGTCACTACCGTTTGCGATGATCATGGGGATGCCTGCTTTCATGGCTACCTTGGCGGCTTGTATCTTCGTCTTCATGCCACCGACACTCGTTTTACCGCCTGTTTCCGCAATACGTTCGATCTCATCTGTTATATCGTCCACAACGGGTATGAATTCCGCTTTCGCGCTCCGTTTAGGGTTATATGTGTACAAACCGTCTATGTCAGAGAGTAAAATAAGTAGGTCCGCACCGAGGTTGCATGCTACCAATGCGGATAAATTGTCGTTATCGCCAAATTTCAGCTCGTCCACTGCCACGGTGTCATTCTCATTTATTATTGGGATTACACCGGACTTAAGCAATGTAAGCAATGTATTTCTAATGTTGAGGTACCGCTGTCTGTTGACGAAGTCACCGTATGTCAACAAAACCTGGGCGATTGTCTGTCCAAAACGAGCGAAATAGCTGTCATAGGTGCTCATCAGGACACTTTGACCAACAGCAGCAGTAGCCTGTAATACCTTTATGTCTCGAGGTCTTTGCTTCAGGTCAAGTTTACCGATACCCGCACCGATAGCGCCTGACGTCACTACAATGACTTCTTTGCCCAGCTTCTTTAATTCGACGATCTCTTTAGTGAGCTTTTCCACTTTCCGTGGCTCAAGCCGGTAGCTCTTATCGGTGAGGTTGCTGGTTCCTATCTTTATTACGATCCTCTTCGCTTTTGTTATAGCTTTCCTATTCATGTGCACCGGCTCCCGTTAGGATCTAAAATATAAAGATCTCCTATCCTTTATAGATTTTTCCAGAGCTTTCCTCATCCTGCTCTTTACTTTCTTCGCTTTGCTTTCCATCGGTAATGTTTCTGATATTGCCTGTCGATAATCGTCTCATATTCAAGCCAATCACTCCTTCATACCCGTATTCTCGTTCTCAAGCGTATCATCTCCCTAACCCTGTTATACAATCTAACATTTTCCCGCTGCTCCACAATTACAACGACCGCATATCTTTGTCTATATGTATCATCGTTTATCCATTTATCATTGCAAATTACGACCAATTTCAACGATTCATCTGTATCTTTAGGTGCGCGATCTATTATCCACATTCTCTTCTGGACTGTTCCTTTTTTTGCTAAATTTACACCCGGGACCAAGTCTATTTTATTCCTCTCTAATGATGGTGGAACAATCTCTTCTTCCACAGCAACCTCCTCCAGTTTAGCATACTTTTGCTCTATCGTCTCTACATCAACACCCCTGAAGAGGTGAAACTCCATTGTAACCCCGAGATACTGCTTTCTTCTCATTCGAGTGGGGGGGTCAAAAGCAAGTGTGACCGCAAGCGTTCTTCTTCCGGTACCTTTATAAAACTCATTTGGAACTGGAATCTCGTAAATGTCAATATCGTTCAATTTTATCTTCCGTTCATCTATCAACAGCACCCTGTTGGTAGTAGAAAACGAAGCTCTATCAAGATTTGGAAGTCCTTGCCCGTAAATATTAAGTAACTCAGTTTTTTCTTCAGCCAAGCCCTTTTTCAGGTCGAGTTTATCTAAAGGTGGTGGTCTTATTTCTGGTTCTGGTATTTTTGCCGAAGCGGTCAATAGTGCTTTAATCAGATTTGAAGTTGCAGTAGGGCGTTCTTTCCACAGTTTTGCTGCCAGATGGGAAACTTTTGCGGCGGAAAAACTTGTACCATCCTCAACTCTAAACAAACCTTCTGTAAGAAAATCCTTCTCTGTTGTAATCACACCAATGGAAGGGTCAGTCACGATCCCTGAACCTCTTTCAATGCTTAAATCGCCACCAAGCTCCACCAAATCAGGTTTTATCATACCATTCACACCAGGTCCCGTTCGTGTGAAGGGAGATGGAAACTCTTCAAAACCTGCTAAAGTGTTAGTAAACCACCTCTGTGCAGATCTCTGACCTAAACTCAGAGAGCCAACAGTCAAAGCCAGCGCAGAGGTTGCAGGATCTATTATTTTCGCACGGGAGTCATTCAACAAATAGTTTGGATATCTACTTCCGGTCTTCTCCTCAAGATACTCAACTACTGTCCTGCCATCTCCATAATTCCCAGCGGAAACAACAAATAATATGTTCTTGTCTTTATACTCAAAAGCTATCTCGTCAATAGCCGCCGCCAACCTGAACTGGTATTCCTCTACTCGATATACCTCTTCCGGGTCGCCTATTGACAAATTAACGACCCTTACATTATCATAATTACTAACGAAATACTTTATCGCATCACGTAGCTGCGTCTCAGGAAGTTTCTCTTCATCATAGTCGCCATTCTCATCACAGACACGGGCTGAGAATATCCACAACTCAGGATTAAAGGTCTTCACATCAATGCATTTTTTCAAATCGCCATATAACGCAATCCCAGTAACAGCGGTGCCATGACCATCTTCATCTGCCGGAGATTTTCCATTTAGATATGATTGTGCATCGCCTATTGCAGATTTTAAGAGAGGATGCCCACTCATTATGCCAGAATCAACAATCAAGACACCGGGAGCATTATCTTCAGGAGTTGGAATTTCACCAATCTCGTCCAGAGAAATTCTTTTAACCTTCGCCAGGTCTAACACGGTCTTAGGAGGACGATCTATTCGTGCCACCTGTCCAAAATTCAGAAGATCATCCAATATGGCAGAGGGAACTTTTGCTCGTATAATAAATAATGCCTGTCCGGGATAGAAATCCGTAACACCTCCTCCATCCTTCTTTAAAATTTCATCTATACCCTCTTTCCAAGAAAGCATCTGTTCCCTATAATCTTTACCCAAATGCCATAATTCGATGTCCAATATAGCGATCTCTCCCTCTTTCAGTGGTTCTTTTCTTAGTCTGGTCCCTTTCTTTTCATCGGGTGTTATTTCTCTAAGATCCTCAAATGCATGGATAAATGCATATCTCGCGCCTGTTTGCGAGGGAGGGATCTCTCCAGAATGTTCCTTCAACATTTTTTTAAACACATTTAAATGCTTATCATCGGCAAAGACCACCACAGCATCTTTATAATCCACTCCGAGAACTTTAAGCCGCATCTTATCGAGATCAGCTTCATTAATTGGTGAATTTGCCTCTATCTTAAAGATTAATGCAGGATCTATCCTATTCCCATACTTATCCTTCCACTTTGAAAATTTTTCAATGATTTTATCGCTCTCATCCAGAACCTTCATCCCAAATTCCGTTCGTTCCGCATCACCTCTCTTTTTTTTCGGTTTTGAATAGACTTTTTTCTTACTTCTTGGTAAACCTTCTACCATAACAGGTAAACGCAGATGAGGTAATCTGTCCATCATTTCACTCTCCACTCATAATTTTATTCTTCATTTTGATTCGTTCTCGTTGTTTTTCAATATGTTCTTCTAATACATCTCCGGTTAACGATTTCTTACCCGAGAGAATAACATCCTTTATGGCATTCAAACAAATCATTTCTATGTCTGCGGGACTCATGCCTTCTGTCTTATCCCCAAAATAGTCTAAATCTATACCTTTAGTCCTTGTTGCTCTGAGATACTTTTTAAAAATTCTAATTTGCCGCTCCTTGTCAGGAACCCCAAAATAGATGAGCTCGTCGAATCTTCTCCATAGTGCGGGGTCTAAAAGATGTTGATGATTTGTTGCTGCAATTATAAGAGACTCCCCTTCAAAGTTATCCCACATCTGAAGGAAGCTATTGACCACTCGCTTCATCTCACCGTGTTCGAAAGGACTATTTCT
>QENH01000001.1 GCA_003336485.1 Candidatus Methanophagales archaeon | reverse complement strand
CTCTGGCATATAATGAAAATATACAGCCATTACGGCTTCAACGAATTCATTTTATGCCTCGGATATAAGGGTGAGATGATAAAAGAGTACTTTTACAATTACAAGATGCTGAACAATGATTTCACCATAGAACTGGGAAAACGAAAGGTAGAATTCTACAATACACATGAAGAGGAGGGATGGAGGGTCACATTAGTTGATACCGGTAGTCATGCCTTAAAAGGTGCTCGATTGAAGAGAGTGGAGAAGTATATAGATTCTGATACGTTTATGGTAACATATGGTGATGGTCTTGCAAATATTAATCTCCTGGATCTTCTGGCGTTTCATAATAGCCACGGCAAAATCGCCACGCTTACTGGTGTGATGCCCCCTTCACGTTTCGGAACGCTCTCAATTGCTGAGGACAAAGTAATTGAGTTCAGTGAAAAACCACAAGCGATAGAAGGCTTAATAAATGGCGGGTTCTTCGTTTTTAATACGAAGATATTTGATTATTTGGATGTTGACGATTCATGCGACCTTGAAATCGGAACACTGGACAAACTGGCAGAAGAAGGTGAATTGAGAGTTTATAAGCATCTTCAGGATTGGATGTGTATGGATACCCTTAGAGACATGGACTATCTGAACAACCTATGGGCATCTGGTAAAGCATTCTGGGCCAATTATAATAAGACATGAACGAAAAAGTAGTTCATCCAGATTTAGTTGGAAGAACAATATTTCTTACAGGTGCATCTGGTTTTATTGGTTCGCATCTATTGAAGCGGTTGATTAAAGAAGGCTGTGAAGTCCATATTTCAGTTAGAAATAGCAGTTCATTATGGCGTATCGAAGACGTTGTGGATAATTGCATCTGCCATACAATAGACTTAACAGATTCAGATAATGTGAAAAGTACACTCAAAAAAATAAAACCGGACATCATATTTCATTTAGCAGCGTATGGAGTAGATTACCGGCAACAGAACATACATAAGGCTGTTGATATTAACATCAATGCAAGTATTAATTTGTTTGAAATATTCCTTGAAAATAAAGGGTTTAGATTCCTTCATACTGGAAGTTGCTTTGAGTATGGACATAAGGATACACCAATATCTGAGGCGGATTTACCCAATCCGAGGAGTGTTTATGGCATAACCAAAGCGGCAACAGTGCAATTGTTATCTCTGATGTCTAAGCAAGCGCAACGGGGAAATTTAGTTATCTTGCGACCATTTGGAGTATTTGGCGAATTCGAGAGCGATTATAGGTTTTTTCCACTGGTAATAGACAAACTAAGTAGAAAGCTCCTCCTGCAAATGACTGGTGGCGAACAAGTGAGAGATTATATATACGTAGATGACCTTATTGATGCGTATATTATGGCGTCAGTAGTTTCATTACCGAATAGGGTAGAGATTATGAATATAGGCACAGGAAAAGGAATTCTATTAAACGAGATTGCTTTAAGCATAGCAAAACAATTAGGTGCAAATGAGAACCTCCCCCAGTTTGGAGCGATACCATATCGCCCTGATGAGATGATGTATTTAGTTGCTAATATAGAGAAAGCTAAGGGCATATTAGGCTGGAAGCCTAAAACATCTATAGAAAAAGGGATAGAGAATATGATAATATGGTATAAACGGAAATATGCGGTTTGTAAGTATGAATAACTGCTTCCAGGGCGTATATAATAGAAAACGAATCCTAATCACAGGTCATACAGGTTTTAAAGGTTCCTGGTTATCGCTATGGTTAAAAGAACTTGGAGCAGATGTAATTGGCTATGCCTTGGAACCGCCGACAAAACCAAATTTATTTGATACTTTGTGCTTGAATGAAAAAGTAACGCATATTATTGGCGATGTTAGGGCTGAAAAGCATCTTTATTCGGTTTTTGAAAAATATTCTCCTGAATTTGTTTTCCACTTGGCAGCGCAGCCATTAGTGCGGCTATCCTATAAAGAGCCAACGCTTACTTACGAAACAAATGTAATAGGTACGGTAAATGTCCTAGAAGCTGTAAGGAAAACAGACAGTGTTAGGTCTTGTATTATCGTTACCAGCGATAAGTGTTATGAAAATAGGGAATGGATTTATGGCTACAGAGAAACAGACCCTATAGGTGGGTTCGATCCTTATAGCTCAAGTAAGGGTTGCGCTGAACTGGTAACTGCTGCTTATAGGAGCGCATTTTATAACCCTAAAGACTACGGAAAAATCCATAAAGCCGCTTTATCATCTGTTCGTGCAGGGAATGTCATAGGTGGTGGAGATTGGGGGGAGGATAGGCTTATTCCTGATTGCATAAGAGCACTTTCTCAAAATAAAGCAATTAATATACGTAGCCCTCAAGCAACAAGACCATGGCAATATATTTTAGAGCCTTTAACAGGATATTTATTGCTTGGTGCATTGATGTATGAAGACGGAGCCAAGTATAGCAGTGCCTGGAATTTCGGGCCGAACGATGAAAGCATAAAAACGGTGGAGGAATTGGTTAAACTTGTAATTAAATATTGGGATGGTGGTGCCTACACAATAGATAGTTCATCAAGTCAGCTACATGAAGCAGGTCTCCTGAAGTTAGATGCAAGCAAAGCGAGAGCAATGCTTGGTTGGAAGCCAATTTATGACGTCTATGAAGCGGTTGAAAAGACTATTAATTGGTATAAGAATTTTTATAATGATATGAGAAAAGAAGAGTTGTATGAATTTACAGTAATGGCGATTGAGGAGTACGTAAGCCGCATGAGTGAGGTATATAGAAGACGGGGGGAAGGTGACTAAATGAAAATGTTAGCAGTAAAGGCAGTTGTAAAGGATGCCTTGATAAAGCCATTCGATGCAATAGACATGCCAGAAGACGAGGAGATTGTTGTTTATGCCCCCCCAAAGGAAAAGGGGAAGACGGACGTAGTTTTTTCTTTCCTTCTGCTTTTGACTTCTGGAAAGACAAACGGAAAGATTTGTATTACGAGTATTTGTAGGATATGAGGAAATAGAATAGATAAAGAGAAATGTATATGTTATGTATAAAAGACGGGAACAAAATGAGGCTGTGGACTAAAGAGTCACCCTGGGAAGGTTCAATGATTCGAGAAGGGTTGACCGAAGAGGAGCTTTTTCTTGCGGCAACCTTTCAGGCAGCAATAGAAGACGATCTGAAAGAAGATGCATTCTGGAGGAAGTACATCAACTGAATAGGAATATCACAGGGGGGTAATATTTTCGTTTAATATTATACGTGACGGACAGAGGGTATTTATGTAATGAAAGCAAAGAAAGAGCTTCATAGCTTTATGAACACCGAAGACGATATAGATGTAGACTGGGAGGATTTCTTTAATTATAATCTTGATGATGGCGTTAAAGAGAAAATAGCATGGGTAGTTACATCAGCAAATGCAGTATCAGAATGGAAAAATCTGGAGGAGGAGGAAGTATGGAAATAAGAGAAGGAATACATTGCAAGGGGGGAGTAGAATGCAAGCAATTCGAGACCTAATAGATACAGAAAAGCTGAAGCATATTATGAACATACCAGAGACCTTTGGGGATAAAGTGGAGGTTATTGTTCTGCCTTTAAATAAGGATGAAAAAAGCGAGTCATATTACTTAATGAAAATGGAACAACACTCTGGATACATACAGGCGTTATTAAATGATCTGGATGAAATTGATAGTTTAAACTGGGAACTTTTTATGCAAGGAAAGCAATGAAAAAGTAAAAAGAGGAGAAAAATTAAAATGATGGCAATAAAAGCAGTTGTAAGAAATGGCGTGATAAAGCCGTTAGAAATCGTAGACCTGCCAGAGGACAAGGAAATTGTCATTTATATCCCAAAGGAAAAGGAAGAAGAAGAATATTCAGATTGGACAGATGAAGAATGGCAAAGATTTAGCCTTCGTTGTTTTATGAACACCGAAGACGATAAAGATGCAGACTGGGAGGATTTCTTCAGTGTTAAAAACAGGTGATATACTCATTGCTGAATTTGCATATAGTAATCAGTCTGGGCTAAAACGAAGACCAGTTCTTTTGATAGAGCGATTTAAAGACGATCTGCTTGTTGCATATTTTACAAGAGAGGTCGAGAAGTATGCAGATGAACCAACCACCATAGTGATATCACAAGAAGATGTAAGCGAAGGTTCGATTAAAGCCACAAGCATTATAAGAATGCATAAACTTGCTCTCGTAGATGAAAGATTGTGTAAATGGGTGGCAAGAATTGGAACTAAAAAGGTTGACGAAATGCTTAGAAAACTTGCTACTATCCCGACTAAAGTCCATTTTAAAAATATACATGGTGGATCTTCATCCTTTATCCCTGGTAAATCGTATATTCCCTACTCCGGTCGGGTCTATGATGAAAAAGAGATGATTTCCTTAGTGGATTCAGCTTTGGATTTCTGGCTTACCGCAGGCAAGTTTGCAAAACAATTTGAAAAGGAGTTTGCAAAGTTTTTGGGTGCCAAATATTGTTTATTAACAAATTCTGGTTCGTCAGCGAATCTTCTTGCAATTTCTGCTCTAACCTCACCAAAACTTGGAGAAGAAAAACGATTGAAACCAGGCGATGAAGTAATTACCGTAGCCGCAGCGTTTCCCACAACTGTAAATCCAATCATACAAAATAATTTGGTGCCTCTTTTTCTGGATGTAGATGTTGGAACTTATAACATCCAGGCAGATAAAATAGAAGAGGCGTTATCTGAAAAGACGAAAGCTATTTTTTTAGCGCATACGCTTGGCAATCCTTTCAATCTTGATAAAGTTTTAGAAATATGTGAGAAATACAACCTCTGGCTGATAGAAGATAACTGTGATGCTTTAGGCTCCAAATACAACGGTAAATATACTGGAACATTTGGGCACATAGCTACTTTTAGCTTTTATCCTGCTCATCATATCACGATGGGTGAAGGAGGGGCTTTGGTAACCAATGATACCCAGCTAAAAAAACTAATTGAATCTTTCAGAGACTGGGGGCGAGACTGCTGGTGCGAGCCAGGCTGTGATAATACCTGCGGTAAAAGATTTGATTGGCAATTGGGCACATTGCCTTTTGGCTATGACCACAAGTATATTTACTCGCATCTTGGTTATAATTTGAAAGTGACAGATATGCAAGCAGCGGTGGGAGTGGAGCAGCTTAAGAAGTTACCCTCTTTTATCGAAGCACGTAAGAAAAACTTTAAACTTCTATACGATGGTTTGAAGAACTATACAAATTATTTCATCTTGCCAGAAGTAGAACCCGAAGCAGAACCCAGTTGGTTTGGATTCCCGATTACCGTCAGAGAAGATGCCGGATTTACTAAAAATGACATTGTAGAATATTTAGAAGATAATAATATTGCAACACGGATGCTTTTCGCTGGGAACATCATTCGGCATCCAAGCTTTGAGAATGTTAAGTATCGTGTATATGGTGATCTCACAAATACAGACCGAATCATGAATGACACGTTCTGGATTGGGGTTTATCCTGGATTGAGCGAAAAAATTCTAAAATACATACTCAAAAAGTTTTTTACATTTATGAGACAGTCCAACTATCCAAAATCAGTAGAAAAATAAAGACAAGTAGAGCTTTAAACCAAGGGAAAAGCAAAATTTTAGCACCAAAAGCAATTGGCAACCTCCTATGGATAAAATATTATTATCAAAATCGGAGATATGAGAAATGGAAGTCATTATATTAGGTTGTCTGGATGAATAAAAATGAAGATTATATAATATGTGGATATCCTCCAAGTGATGGTGGTGTAGGCAGACTAATGAGATATCTTGTTAAACACAACCATGAAAATTTTTGTATAATTTATCCTAAAGAATTTTATCCTAAAATAGAATTGCGAACTCTATCGAAAAAAAAACTTTACCTCCTATTTTTAAAAAATAAATATTCTAAAATAGTGAATAAATCAATTTTTAATCTGAGTATAAGGCGTTTAAAATCAAAAAATATAATACTTATCCATCCTCAAACAATTGGAATTAAAAACGTTATTAAATTAATTAAAAATAATAAATGTTATATATATATAATGGATTGTAGTTTTTTTTGTGTTAAATCATATAATCATATTGAAGGATCATTTAATCCTTGTCTTTTATGTATAGGGGGTAATTATAAATTTGCGGAAAGGCATAATTGTAAACCAGCCCCAGTAAAATATAAATTAAACGAAAATATAATTTTTTTAAAAAAAATAATGGCGTTATCTAAAAATATTACATTTATTATCCAAACCACTTCTCACGCAGAATTAGTAAAGAAACATTTTAGAAATGACGTTAAAGTATATAAAGTTGGAATATTTACTGATGATTTCATAGATTCTATTAACAAACATAGAAATGTTAAAGAAACAAATAGTAAATTTAATGTAGATTTTGTTTATCATGGGGCTGCTATAGAGGCTAAAGGGTTATTGTATGTTATTAACATTGCATCGAAACTAAAGCAATATTCATTTTTGGTTCCGGCACCATATGAGAGGTGTAAAAAAATACTTGGTGATAAAATAGAAGAAAAGGATGTAAAAAATATTTTATTTGAGGACATTCACTGGGAAAGTAGCTTAAAAGAATATGTTATAAACTCAAAAGTTGTATTATGTCCTTCCTTATGGTCTGCATCAATTGAAGGGGCTTTAATCAAGTCTTTTATTTTCAATGGAGTTGTTGCTTCAGTGCCTTCAAAATATTCATTTGTTAGTGCTATCCCTAAAAATATTTATTGTGAGTTAAATAGCACTGACCTTAATGAAACGATTAAAGTGTTAACAGAATTAATAGATAATAACAAGCTAAGAAGTAATCTTAAAAGTGAATCTCAAAAATGGGTAAATACCTATTTAAACGAAAATAGCTCAATAGTAAAAAAATTAAAAATGGTGCTTAAATATGAATAACGATTTGGCTCCTGTTATTTTGTTTGTCTATAACAGACCGGAACATACAAGAAAAACGATTGACGCATTGAAGAATAATCTTTTGGCTTGGGATACTGAGCTTTTTATATTTGCTGATGCAGCGAAAAATGATGCAGAAAGAAATAATGTAGAAAAAGTGCGAAAATATATAAAAACCTTGGATGGATTTAAAAGTATAACGTTAATAGAAAGAGAAGAGAATTTAGGACTTGCAAAGTCTATCCTTTCCGGTGTTACAGAGATTATCAACCAATATGGGAAAATCATAGTTCTGGAAGATGATTTAATCACTTCAACGCCATTTTTGAATTATATGAATTATTACTTGAATTATTATAAAAATGAACAAAAGGTTTTCTCTATAACGGGATTTAATTATCCTGAATCTCTTTTACACGTGCCTGATGAATACCCTTATAGTATATATTTTGGCTATAGATGTATGAGTTGGAGTTGGGCAACGTGGATAAATAGATGGAATAAAGTTGATTGGGAAGTTAAAGATTATGATAAGTTTATAACAGATAAAAAATCAAAAAAACTCTTTAATCGTGGTGGGGAGGATCTGTCAGATATGTTGAGATCACAGGTAGAAGATAAAATAGATTCTTGGGCTATAAGATGGTGTTACGCACAATCTAAAAGTGATGCTTATTGTGTTTATCCAGTTAAGTCATTAGTGAATAATATGGGCTTCGATGGCACCGGCGTTCATTGTGGAAAGACGAATAGATTCGCTATAAAAACACTTAGTGAAAACCTTGATTTCCGGGACCCACCAGTAATAGTGGCTAACGAATACCTTGCTAAACAGGTTAGGGGTAGATACCGGCATAATTGTAAAATAAGAATCGGGAAATTGTTTAGGCGACTGTTAAATGGGTAGAACTTTGGTTAGCATCCGGATACCTGTATATAATAGGGTAGTGTCCCATAAACTGTGACCTTTATATGCACCTGGTCTGATAATATGTCCTATGATAGGACCAAATTCAAAAGACCAGATATGTTTGAACCCGGATTGTCTGGATTACCGAAAGAGAAACGCTGGCAACATCATCAAAAAAGGGTTCAATGCCAAATGCAACCAGATGTTCAAATGCAAGACCTGTGGTGTGTGATTTCCCGAGACTAAAGGCACGATATTCTACAACAGACACCTTACGGAAGAACAGATCATCATGATCTCGAAATGCAAGGAGATGTTGGACAATCATCTGGATCTCTACCAATGCTACACCAATTTTATCCGAACCCATTCCGCATTGACAATTAAAACTCCTAAAGGGACCAGAAACATCGAAAGGACGCCATGCATGGCAGAGGGAATTACTAAACATCCGTGGACGTGGAAGGATTTTTTGATGTTTAAGATAGGTCATGAAAGTTAGGGCACTACCAAAAAAATGGAGGGGACGTCGAGGCATACGCTAAAATGGAGAATAAGCTAACAGGTCAGGAAAAGAAGGTTGTGGAATTTCTAAGTACGCAGGAGCGTGTTAAACTTGCATACCTCTTCGGCTCGGTAGCTAACGGGAAGGAAGGGAAACTGAGCGATGTTGATATTGCCGTTTTTCTGGATGAATCACTGAGCAAGAAGGAGCGTTTTAGTTTACAATTAAAATTGATATCCAAGTTGACGGGTATCCTAAAAACCGATAGAATTGACCTGATTGTGATGAATAATGCCCCCATCTCACTCAATTACGAAATAATAAAGGCAAATCATCCCCTACTTGTTAGAGACGAGGGGCAGAAGATAGATTGTGAGCATAGGATACTATCCGGATATCTCGATAGGCGGTACTATGATAAAAGATGGGCAGCCGAGTTCTTGAAAAAGGTTGCTGAAAGAGGGATTTAGAATGGACAAAAACGAGAAGATCTCTAGAAAGATTAAAAGCATGAAGAAATACGTTGATTTTTTAAGGTCTTATAAGTCAGTAACTGAGGAAAGATTGGAGGATGACTATGAGTTGAGGTCTGCAATTGAGAGAAATTTTCATCTTGCCATAGAATCCGCTTTAGATATTGGTGAGATTATAATCTCCGCTGAGGGTTTTGAAAAGCCAGAAGATTATAGGAGCGTTATACTAATACTTGAAAGTAGGAGAACTTCATAATTACCTGCAAAACAACCTTGTAGACTTTGATGAATTTGCAAAGTACATAGCAAAACATCTTGAAAAGGAAGAAGAATGATAAAAACGCTAGTCACCGACATTACAGAACAAGACGGTTCGTATTTAGCTGAGATATAAATAAATAAAACTATAAATGTGGACTTCATGGCATTATTCTATATTACATATGAGGCAGTTAAGACGGCAGAATACTTTGCGGCTTCTGATTTCCTTTTATATTTGGCATTAGCTGATAATTGCCCTATGGTCGTTTTAGAAGCAATGGCTTGTGGCACGCCGGTTATAGCTTTTAATACTGGCTGCGTGCCGGAACTGGTAGAGCATTTGAAAAAGGGATATGTTGCCGAGTATAAAAATTTGGATGATTTGGCTGATGGGGTCGAACTTTTTTTAAGTGATGATGGTTTAAAAGAGAAGGCGGGGATTTTGGCACGGCAAAGAGTTGAAGATAATTTCACGCTAAAACGGCAGGTAGGCAATTATTTGAAGTTGTATGCTCAGATATTGGATAGGTTTGAGCAAACGGTATGACCTTAAGGTAAATAATACAGAAGAGGGCGATGACGGAAGTGAAAGAGGAGATAAAGCAATTATGATAACCTTCTTTACGGCGCCCAAGGCATTTCAGGGGCATATTGGCATCATTCAGCGCAATGCAATTGAGAGCTGGCTACGACTGCGCCCGCAATGTGAGGTGATTTTGTTTGGGGACGAGGTAGGGGTAGCAGAAGTTGCACGAGAATTAAAGGTGCGACATATATCAAAAGTGGCAAAGAACGAGTATGGCACACCCTTAATAAGTTCTCTGTTTGAAAAAGCTCGAGAGGTGGGAAAATATGATGTGTTATGCTATGTGAATAGTGATATTATATTTATGAGCGACTTTTTGAAAGGGGTTCAAAGGGTGATTCAGTGGAAAAAAAGAGAGCCCTTTTTGCTGGTGGGACGTCGATGGGGTGTTGACATAGATGCACCATGGAAGTTCAATCATGCTGATTGGGAGAAACGTTTACGGGCTTTTGTGCAGAAACAAGGTATTTTGTTCAATCAATCGTATATTGATTATTTTGTCTTTCCACGAGAGCTTTTGAATGATATCCCACCCTTTGCTATCGGGCGCGTCAGGTGGGATAATTGGATGATTTACAAGGCACGTTCCATGCATGTGTCGGTGATTGATGGGACTGAAGAGATTATGGCGGTGCATCAAAATCATAACTACTCCCATTTCTCTCAAGGTGAGAAGGAGTTTTGGGAAGGTCCGGAGGCTAAACGTAACCTGAAGTTAGCTGGCGGCAGATGGCATCTCATGGACCTGGAAGATGTAACCCACATCTTGACACCACAGGCAATTCAACCTACGCCCTTCACTAATCACCTACGGCGCTTTTTACAAAGGATGCGACGGAGTCCTTGGATGCTTCCGCTAGAGTTTCCGCTAGCTGTATCAAAAAGAGCGCTCAAAAGGGCATGGAACCGAGTTAAGGAGCTTAAGTGAAGAAACAGATAATCCAAACATGCTGAATAGAATGGAAATTTTATATGTTACAGATGAAAATATCGTAGGTACTTGCCTTTTACCGTATAACGAAGGAACTCGCTAAGAGCATCTCAAAAATAGTTGACAGAAATGAAACATAACGAAAACAATTTGATTGTTAGTGTTGTAATCTCAACATACAACAGAAAAGAATTGCTAAAAGAGTGTATTGAATCACTGTTTGACCAAACTTATCCAAAAGATAAATATGAAATTATTATTGTGGATGATGGTTCTATTGATAAAACAAAAGAGATGGTTAAAGGACTAATGAAAAAATCCCCTTGTTCCCTACGATATTTCAAACAAGAGAACAAGGGACCAGCAACAGCAAGAAATAAGGGGATAAAAAACGCAATGGGGGAAATTATTGCGTTTACAGATGATCATTGTATTGCAGATAAGGATTGGTTGTTTCATATATCCTCATGTTTCTTTAGAAATAGTAATATATCTGGTGTAAGAGGTAAAGTAAAATTAAATTCTGAAGGTCCTTTAGCCGAAGCATTGACTAAATACATTTATAAATCAAAAGGTTCTTTTGCTACAAATAATATAGCATATAAGAAAAAGGTGTTAGAAGAGATTGACGGATTTGATGAATCTTTTCCATTACCGGCAAGTGAGGATATAGATCTTGGTCTTCGTATTATCAATAAAGGCCATATAATCAAGTATGAAGATAAAGCAATTGTATGGCATCCTTGTGAAACTGATTGGAACACTTTTAAAAAAAGACGAATTCTTGCGGGTGTTGGTTTATACTACCTAATGAAAAAAAATAAAAACTTTTTTGTATTAGTTGGATTCTACCGCCTTATTTATGTACCTATATATTGGAAAGCTATTAAAAGCGGTAAGAATTATTCACAAAATGTTATATTAACAGCGAACTTATTATATCACTTTATTGGTTTTTCAAGATCAATGATTGACCCTAAATGGCCTATTAAATATTTTAAAGATTATAAATGCAAAACTAAGTATTAGTTCTGAAATGATTTTTCGCTGAATAAAATGAGGGAACTTGAGTAGGTGAAAAAGATGAAAAGTTACGAACCAAAAGAGTTTTGGGAACGAAGAATTGACAACGGACAAGGGCGATTAAAATCCGTAGGTCATTTAGGTTATGGTGATAGAGTAAACCAGTATATTTATCAGGCAAAATTCAATATTCTTAAGAAATTATTTAGCGAGATAAGTTTGTTTGATAAAAAAGTTTTAGATGCTGGTTGTGGCATCGGAGTTTTTTCACAGTTCTATACCAACAAAAAGAGCATAGTGGTGGGAATTGATATTTCAAAGAATGCTGTTCAGTATGCAAAACAAAAGGTACCCAATGCCTACTTTTTAGTTTCTAAATTGGATTTATCTCCGTTCAAGGATGAAACTTTTGATATTATTCATTGCTTTGACGTATCATACCACATAGTAGATAATAAAGATTGGAAAGAATCGTTAACAGAATTTAGCAGAATTATTAAGAAAGATGGTCTGTTAATCATACTTGAAGGATGGCGTTCTAAAGAAGTTTATAATGCTGCGCATGTAAGATTTAGATCTAAAGATATATATGTGTCAGAGTTGGAAAATTTGGGCTTCCAGAAGATTAGAGAGCACGAATTGTATCTGATATTGCAAACCTATAGGCGGCTAACTAAGTTGTTTCCGAAATTATCTTTAAAATTGGAGAGTTTATTCAAGTTTAAAATCTTCAAAAAAATTGCAAAGGCGAAAATAATAATCTTCAAAAAGGAGTGATAAAAAGTGTCATTTAAAATCTGCATGCTATCTATTAGCTTTCCCCCAGGTTTAAAAGGCATTGGAGGCGGGATGGGAGTACATGTATTTGAACTTTCAAAGGCTTTGGTAAAGCAGGGTAATGATGTACATGTAATAACATTTGGGAACGATTTTCGTGTGAAAAAATGTGAGGTGATTGATGGAATAAAAGTACACCGAATATATTTCCCGCGCATAAGGTTTATCGGGATTTTTACATATGCTTTTTCGGCATGGTTTAAACTCAAATTGTTAATAAAAAATGAAGGTGTAGATATAATACATTATCATGATGTTCTTCCTGACGCATTCATTGCAAAATTCATATCAAAAATATCAAAAGTACAAACCGAGCATTCTTCTGGTTTTCTTGAAGCCGTGGAGAAAGGAAAGTATATGTGGCTCTATAGATGGTTATTAAGTCATTCAGATCATGTTATCGGGCCTAGTAGAGAGTTGGCTGACACTGTCATCAAACTCGGTGTAAATGCAAATAAGACTGCATACATATCAAATGGTGTGGATCTAAAAAAATTTAACCCAAATGTAAAAGGAGATGTGATTAAAAGAAAATATAAAATAAATGCGAATGAAAAGGTTATTTTATGTCCTCGACGGCTTGAACCGAAAAACGGTGTACAATATTTTATAAAAGCAATTCCATACATTACCCGAAAGAACAACAACGTGAAATGCCTAATCGTTGGTGTTGGTTCGGAAATGGACAAATTAAAAAACGAAACTTCTAAATTAAAAATCACAAATCGAGTTATATTTACAGGTAACGTACCTAATTCAGAAATGCCGGAATATCATGCTGCGTCTGATATTGTAGTTTTGCCATCTTTAAAAGAAGCTACAAGCATTGCTGGATTGGAAGCAATGGCGAGCGGTAAGCCATTAGTTGGGACAAATGTGGGTGGTATTCCACAAATAATAACTAACAATATAACGGGTGTATTAGTCCCTCCAAAGAATTCTGAAGCTTTAGCCCGTGCAATAGGCTCCTTATTGATTGACGATGAGAAACGAATTGAAATGGGATTTAATGCAAGAAAAAGAGCTGAAAATGAATTTTCTTGGGCGGATATCGCCGAGAAGACGATGAAAATTTATGAAACCGTGCTAAAAAGATAGTATCTCGATTATTTTTCTTTTTTATATATCGCCACATCGCTGTCATAAACCTTATTTGTTTTATATAGACGATTGGAAATCTCACTTATATCATAGGATCCACTTGACCACATCAATATTCTAATATAGATATAACCTTTAGGGAGTTCTTTATTTTTGAAAAGTGAACGTTCATCGATGGACCCAATATTTATTTTCCCTTGACTAATCAACTTATACAATCCTTGATGATCGGTACATATACGCCCCGATTTACGTTCACGATATTCCTTCAACCATCTTGCACCGGAACTTTCCTGATCATGCACATAATACCGATCATACTGCTCCCCTTCTGAATTTAAAGTAATCGCTCGTGGAACACCAAACATCTGATAACTAACACCCGTAACAGACAAAAAATAAGGAATTAATATCAATAGTATAATCAAATACGCCCGGACTTGCAAAGGTTCTTTTTCATCAATGCTTTTTCTAAGAGGGTTCTGTAAAGCTTTTTTCTCTTCTTTTTGTTTCTTTAGTATAGTTTTCTTTTTAAAAGAAAAGTTTGTTGATGCTTTACCCAGAAGAACTGCAAGCAGTTTGTTCAAATACTTTGCCACTATTATCCCACCAATCACAAAAAAGACGGACAATACGACTATCCCAAAAAGATACGTCCTATCCAAGCTATACCCTACTGTAATATATGGGGTCAGAACTATCGCAACAAACAATCCAGTACACACAAGCGCAACCACGAAATATTCGACTTCAAATTTCTCTTTCAAAAAATCTGTCTTATTAAAATTCTCTTCAGGAAATGACATCTCCTTGCATCTTCTTATAAATGTGATGATTCCGATGCCAATGAACAGGAAGGTTAGCCACGTGAGCATGAATTCTATCTGATGTGGAATGCCTTTTTGCTCGATGTCCTTTCCAAGCATCGCTTGTGTAACTCCGCTCCTCGACTCTTCGAGAAAGAACCTATTTAAATTACTGAATGTGTCTTCGACGAATCGCACACCGACATTAAACGTGGTTTCGGTTACCTGCGAATACCAGAAGAAGATCATTGTAGCGAATAAAATTAGAACCGTTAAACTTATTACTCTTTTAAATGCGTATTTCTTTGAAAGCGCCTCTATTGCCAAAAAGCTTACGAGCATGATGAAAAAGAATATATACGTGGTTGAATAGTGAGATACCATACAAGATGTTATAAATACGATGAATAAAATTCTCTTTTTCAGCGGATCCATCCTCTCATTAAATAACGTCATCATCGCAAGTGCAAAGAACAATATCGCGGTATTTGTGCGTGTATGAGCTGAAGTCCACAAAAAATTAGCTAGGGACATGAAATAGAATGATGTAAGAAACCCGTAAAGTTCCCCGACATATCTCCTTGATATAATATATATTATCAATGGAGAAATGGAGAATAATAATGGATAAAGAATTTTGAATAAAAATTCCGATGGTATATTCAATATGGACTGGTATATCGTTGGCAATAATGAACTGCTAACACATGCATCAAGCGTGGAATGTCCGAGTACTCGCCATTGTAATCTATCTAAGGTAATCGCAAAAAAATAGTATTCGTGATGCGTATCTACTCCTATGATATGATTAGACCTCAATGCTAACATCAGCAATAAAGAGACACTAATCAAAAATATCACAACTGGATAAAGTCTCTCTGAAAATTCATGATTGAAGAAACATACGAAAGCAATATAAATCGGGATCAAAAATAACATAAACATCAAAATTGCATTATTATCTGTGGTATTCATTACGTACATTCCAAATATGCTCAATGCTGGAAACAAAAATGGAATGATTAAAAATGCCTTTTCTGATGTACTTAAATTTAGATTGGGAAGAGTAAATAATGGCTCTTTATTTATTTTGCATCCAATAATTGCCAATATAATAACTGCAATATTAAATGAGATCAATAGAGGAATTGTAGATAATGGTAAGTTATAATTAATAGCAAGTGATGTATTATTTAGTAACAACCCAAAGAACAGTAGAAAAGAGATGCTCAAGCCTACTGACAATACAAACTTTTCTGTCAATCCTATTTTATTTAATTTCAGTATCCAAAGGATTAAGAATCCAGGTAAAATCGTGAGGAAAAGGAAGCCAAGAACTTGCCTTAGGAATGGGATGTCTAAAAGTATTACAAGGTCTGCTACAAGAAGTACTGCGATTATAAATACCAGCCATTTTTTAGTTCCGAAATTATTTATTAAAATCAATCCATTTTTCATTCCTGGATTCTCCCTTATTGAATTTGTGGGATTTTAGATAAAATCCGAATCGCCTAATTGAACAAACCAATTTTTCGGGTCTTTGAGGTAGGTCTCAGATACTTTAGGTGAATTGATGCGTACAATATGTTCACTCCCGATTCTAAAGCGTTTGGATATGGTACTTATAAAATGAGTGGATATGAAACCATTTTTTCTAAAAATCTTGTAAAATATTTTATCAACTATCATCGTACAAAGAATAACATCCACTCTTTCCTCTTTAAAGTATTTTATAGCCTCTGAAAGTAAAGAATGGATTACCTCTGATCGATCTAACGGTGCTATAATATCAATTATATATCCTGATGATAGGTCTTGTTCTTTCACACACCTCAAAACCATATATCCACATATTACCCCTTCTTCTTCAGCGAGATAAATCGTATAATTTCTATCTGGTCTATTGATATATCTCCAATTCAAGTATTCCTGGTTCCTTACGACAATTATCTTGTAGTCACTTGAAATATTATTCCAAAAATCGTTAATCCGATTATCAAAGGATACAATCTTTGAAATTGTTAAACCTTTGATTTCTGGAGACTTTTTAGTTCTATAAAAGATAGCAATAAAGATACTTCCAGTTATTGTGCATATATTTAGCAGACAGTTATTTTTGATACGCTTTTTGAGTGCGTTCCTTAGATTAAGTGGTTTGATCAGTGTTTTTAAGGCACAAATATCCGTAAACAATCCGGTATTCATATAACCAGGATAAGAACTCACGTTTGGAAAAGAATAAGTTAGGCATATCTCTTCTTCCTTTAACTGGCTAAATGAGTTTTTCTCTAATGTAGAAAATATCCCTTGCCGTCTATAGCGTGGATGGGTCTTGAGATCTGTATTTTGTGAGGCCATGACAGTTTCATCCGCAATTTGCATCTTTACAAGAATAAAAGGGCGCATGCCAACAATCTTACCATCATGATCCGCGACCAAAAATCTTGAACGACCAGCGGGATTATCACCATATTTCCATCTCCACCAGCTCATCCACTTTCCTCGATCATATTTCCTATCGGGATGCACGGCATTCGCAAGTTCGAATATTCCTATCTCATCACCATTCTCATAAGCTCTTATAGTCCATTTTCTTTCCATCTTCAGACAAATCAGATATTATATTCACCATAATTATGAGCAACATTATAGCGGGATGATATCATGTTTTTTCTGTTCTTTTTCATCTCGTTTATTCAACAGCATCTGCAATGCACTAATCAATCGTGGCCTTATTTCTTGTGGTTCGATAACCGCGTCAATATGTCCTCTTGATGCAGCGAAATAGGGGTTAGCAAAATTATTCCGATACTCATCAATTTTTTGTTTCCTTGTTTCATCGTTTTCTCTCTTAAAGATGAGATTCACCGCTCCTTCAGGACCCATGACCGCAAATTCAGCAGTTGGTAGTGCAAACACTTGGTCAGCACCTAAATCTTTGCTGCACATAGCCAGAAATGCACCACCGTAGGCTTTGCGCACAATAATAGTTATCTTTGGCACGGTTGCCTCCGAATATGCAAATAGCATTTTTGCACCGTGTTTTATTACTCCTCGATGCTCCTGCTGAACACCCGGTAAAAACCCCGGCACATCAACAAAAGTAACGATCGGTATATTGAATGCATCACAGAATCGGATGAATCTAGCAGCTTTATTCGATGCATCCGCATCCAAAGAGCCCGCAAGTACATTTGGTTGATTAGCTACTATTCCGATCGTACGTCCACTCAATCGTGAAAACCCCACTATGATATTCTTTGCAAAAGTTGGTTTGACCGCGAAAACGTATCCATTATCCACCACGGATTTAATTATTTCGTGCATATCGTATGCTTTTTTATGATTCGTGAGGTCTATGTCTATTTCGCTTATAATTTCCTTAAGGCGGTTATCTCCAGTTTCTACGAATGCAGAATCTTCAAAACAATTAGATGGCAGAAAGTTAAGAAGGTCTCTGATCATCTGTAAACATTCTTCATCATTTTCAGCAATAAAATCTGCAACTCCGCTAATGCTATTGTGGATATCTGCACCACCAAGTTTCTCAGAAGCAACATCTTCTCCAGTATATGTTTTTATAACTTGAGGGCCGGTAAGGAACATATAACTGGTATCTTTAACCATGATGATGAAATCGGTGAGTGCGGGTGAATATGCCGCTGCGCCCGCACAAGGTCCCATAATCGCTGATATTTGTGGGATTCGACCTGAAGCCATTACATTTCTGTAAAATAATTGTCCGCAGCCACTTAATGCGTCAATACCTTCTTGAACCCTTGCACCACCTGAGTCGTAGAGTCCTATCAAGGGTACACCAGTCTTTACTGCAAGGTCTATAACATTACAGATCTTCTTTGCGTGCATTTCTCCTATTGAGCCGCCCATAACTGTAAAATCTTGCGAAAATAGAAATACTAACCTTCCAAAAATTTTCCCGTACCCCGTTATCACACCATCCGCTGCTGCTGCTTTGTTTTTCATGCCAAAATCAGTACACCGGTGACTTACAAACATATTGACTTCAACAAAACTATTTTGATCAAGGAGGTTTTCTATTCTTTCACGTGCAGTTAACTTGCCAGCCATATGCTGCTTTTTAACTTGTTCTTCTCCACCACCGAGCCTTATCCTCTCCTCTTTTTCATTAAGGTTCATGTCATATAAATATCATAAAAACAAAACTACTACAGATCTCCAGTTCTTAAATGTATACACTCTCCTGCGATTATATTCCTTAAAGAGCCACTTTCACACATCAGTATTAACGCTCCTTCTCGATTTATACCAACTGCCGCACCTTTTATAGTCTCAGTCTTCATTTTTATCATCACCTTTTTACCAAGAGTATCCGATAATCTTGTCCATTCATTTAAAAGGTAAGTAAAGTTTTCTTCTTTAAGGATTTCATAATTTGCCTCAATCGCATACAGAATATCTTCTATTACCTTTTCCACAGAAAGATTTTTTTTTAGTTCCACGTTTAGTGAAGTAGCGCTTTTTTGCAGTTCTTTTGGAAATGTGCTTATATCTACATTTACATTTAGTCCTATACCTACTATGGCATAGTCTATCTTAGAATCTTTTGTGCTTATACGTGTTAAAATGCCACATACCTTTTTTCCGTGAATTAATACATCATTTGGCCATTTTATCTTTGCCTCTAATCCAAGGTTTCTAATAACCGTTGCAATCGCTATACCCGTGATTAAACTTATTTTTGATGCCTCTCTAGGCGTTATTTTCGGTTTTAAAATAACTGAAATATATACACCACCCACAGGTGAAATCCAAGCCCTACCAAAGCGACCTATCCCATTTCTTTGTTTTTTTGCAATTATTACTGTTCCTTCCGCTACATTAGCTGCTAAAATATCAGCTTTTTCATTCGTTGAATTCACATCATTGAAATAATAAAGTCTCTCTCCTAGGTGTTTAGTTTTTAATTTTATGTCACGCATTTTATTGATTGATTATTTTTTTTTATTTCTTCAATAATATTATGCTCTTCTATGAAATTCGTGCTGTAATCCCCTACAAAAAAATGTTCATTTCTCATTATAGTATTTAGTAAAGGAATGTTCGTTTTCACACCGGTTATTACATATCCCCAAAGTGCTGTTCGCATTCTTCTTATAGCATCTCCCCTAGACCTATCCCATACAGCAAGCTTAGATAGCATTGAATCATAATAAAAAGGTAAAACAGACCCCCTTTTCACACCACTATCTATTCTTATGCCAGGACCAATAGGATGTCTGTACATTTTAATTTTGCCTGGTGAAGGCATAAAATTATTAAAAGGGTCCTCCGCATATATCCTACATTCCATAGCGCAACCGCTTATTTTCACATCTTCTTGCTTACAGGAGAGTTCTTCCCCCGCAGCTATCTTTATCTGCTCTTTAACAATATCTATTCCCGTAACCATTTCTGTTATAGCATGCTCTACTTGTAAGCGGGCGTTCATCTCAAGGAAATAAAAATTGTTATTTGAGTATAAAAATTCTACTGTTCCCGCATTAACGTAGTGTATTAATTTAGCAGCCGTTATTGCCATTGATCCAAGTTGCTCCCTTAATTCTCCTGTCATTATAGGAGAAGGTGCCTCTTCTACCACCTTTTGATTTCTCCTCTGAATGGAGCATTCACGGTCACCCAAATGAATGATATTACCTTTCTCATCAGCTAATAGTTGAATCTCCACGTGTCTTGGCTTCTCCAAATATTTTTCAATATATACGGATGTATCTCTGGAGACCGCTTTTGCAATTGATTGACTCAATTCAAGAGCTTTCTCTAATTTCGCTTTTTCGTGGACGATCTGTGTTCCCCTTCCGCCCCCGCCGGAAGAGCATTTGAGCATCACCGGATAACCTAACTTTTCAGCTATATCTAGCGCTTCTTCTGAATTTTCAATTCCTCTTTCTATGCCTGGCACTATTTGGACACCGGCCCTTTTCATTACTTTTCTTGCATTAATTTTACTGCTCATCGTTGCGATAGCAGAACTACTAGGACCTATAAACTTAAGACCTTCTCTTTTGCAAACTTCAGCAAATAGTGCATTCTCTGCTAAGAAACCATAACCCGGATGTATAGCATCAACTCCACATTCTTTTGCAACTTCTATGATTTTTTCTATATTTAGATAACTCCTACGTGCTTTGGAGGGTCCAATGCAATATGATTCATCGGCATATTTTTTAAATAACGAGTTAGTATCTGCTTCCGAATAAACAGCAACTGTCTTAATACTGAGTTCCCGACAAGCTATCATTACTCGTACTGCTATTTCGCCTCTATTAGCCACTAGGACTTTTTCAAACATCTGTAATTACCCTTGCTATCCCTCTCGATTAAAACGCACGTTAAAATTTAAATTCATGATTTAATTATCATTAAAATATCATCAAGATTTACTGTATCGTCTTCCTTGACAAATATCCTCGTTACTTTACCTGATATTGGAGACTTTACGTCATTTTCCATTTTCATTGATTCCAATATGGCGGTTACATCCCCTTCATTTACTTTTTCACCTACTTTTACCATGATTTTAATTATTATTCCAGGCATTGTGCTTTTTACTGCTATTTCATTGCCGTTCTCTTTAGTCATTTTAATTCTTTTTAGGGAGTATAGCTGTTGATATAAGGGCTGTACTAATTGCCTTAAGTATATCAAGCGATATAAAGGGAATTACGGCTAAAATCATTGTCTTCTGAAAACCCGTATGCATTAATAAGGAAAATTGGATTGCACCAAATACATATATTATTCCGATTCCAAGTAACATGATTAAAAGCTGGAATTTTAGTCCCCTAGCAGTCAAATATCTCTCAGTGAACATTCCAATTATTGTAGACGCTATTATGAAACCTATTAAGTATCCTCCAGTTACGCCAATAAGAACTTCAACACCCCCTCCCGTGCCTGCTGCAAACCATGGAACCACTAAACAGCCAATTCCAACATAGATAGCTTGAGATAATCCACCATATCTTCCAAGTAGCGTACCACTTAACAGCACAAAGAAGATTTGCCCTGTAAATGGTACAGGTGTAAAAGGTAAGAATATTTTTAGTTGGGCTCCTAATCCGGTTAAGCAAGCCATACCTAATGCTAAAAGCAATTTACAAATAAAATTAGATTCATAGAACCTTTTAAAGGTATTTGATCTTATGCGCCTGTAAGAATATATAGTGCTTATTAGACCCTTATTTGCGTTCATAGGATACCTCTTTTTTTCCCAAACATAGCCTAATTTTATTCTTCCTCGCTCTCACCATTCAAAACCTCTGCAAACTTCCCCATCGTCATCACTTCAATATCCCCCTCATCCCTCTTCTTCGCCACAACCGCAAGAAACTTATCCAAATCGTCTCTAAGCGAAGAATACCTCAAAAGATCATGAGGATGCAAATAGATGTGAAAAACCTTTTTCGATCTTATCGCCAGATATAACCCGATTTTAGCCCTCGGCAATACACTGAATTTTACTTGAGGATCACAGAACAACATTGAAGCGGGCATTTCCCATATACCATTCGCCCATTTCGGTTCTGCTGGCGGTGCAATCATCTTATCCATTCCTCCGTTGAATTTTCGTACTAAAAAGCTTTGGCTTAAATCATATCGTCCAAGATTTTCGTCGCGATATATCTTAAATCCATTCTCTTTTAAAACATCTACATGGCCTATCTTATTCCAGGGAAAAACAAATGATTTTAGAGTTATTTCAAACTTTTTCGCTAATTTTATACCCATTTTTATCTCCGCTTCTGCAACTTCTCGGCTGCATTCTGAAAAGGGAACATGAGAAAATGAATGGTAGCCTATTTCGTGTTCAATACGATTTGAAATAATTTTCTTAACAATATCCTTCCCATAGTATAATGGGTCTCTTTTTATATTGGTGCAAGGGTCAGGGGAATACCAATCCTCCTTGAATCGGGGCATGTCTTTGTGCGGTATTCCATCTTCCTTTTCACAATGTTCCAGAAATAGATGCCCAACTATTGCCCAAGTCGCAGGGATATTGTGCTTTTCGAATAGATCTAGTAAACCATCGATGCAGCCTCTCACTTTTTTATCATCTTTTTTCATCAAACTTGTGGACTCATGTGATAAAGAGTGTAGAACTCCAAAGATCAGTTCCGTATCCAGGCTTATAATGAATATTGGTTTAATTGTTTCTTTAACCATTCTTTTATCCTCACACTATACGGTCAAACAGTTTGATGTATTCTCTAACAATATTAGTAAGATCGTGTTCTCGTTCAACGTACATTCTCCCATTTACGCCCATCTCTTCTCTTATTTTTTCGTCTTTCAATAACGCTTTTACATCTTCAACTAACTGGTTAAAGGTCTTTGAATGAAAACCCATCGTATATTTGCAGATTATCTCATCCAAATTATCACCAAGGCTTACTACAGGGGTATAATTCATCCATGCTTGTATATCTGCATAAGGGGGATAAGCTTCAAACATTGAGGTATTTACTAAAATTGATGCTCTACTGTAGTATTCATTTATTTCATCAAAAGGTATGACACCAAAATATTCAAAATTCAAGATTCTTTTTGAACTCTGTTTTGTCCTATCATAAAGCGGTTGATTGTCAGAGTGTCCCCCTATCATTTGGAATTTAACCTCTGGTATTGCTTCTGCCAATTTCACAAACAATTCCGGCTGTTTCACTTCAGCCATTGCCCCCACCCACAACACAATAGGCGGCTTTGCCTTTTCGGGCTTTCCTCGTTCGGTAAGTGGAAAAGGTTTTTTGATTATGATGCCATCTTTACCAAAATTTTTACTCAGCATTACCCTCTGGTATTTGTTTTGAACAATAATAGCATCTGCAAATTTAATATCCAGCCAATATCCAATTGTATCAAGACTAAATATAGACTGACTGAACTCTCTAATTTTTCTATCAACGAGTGCCCTATTAACCAATGCATCCGAAGCAATCTGGCAGATATATTTTTTATTGGATATTCTACAAAAAGGTGAAACAACACCCGCCACCCCTCCACGATGAACATAAATATGAGCGTTAGCCCTTCTCATCGCAGCCCATATACGAAAAACACGTAATATTATGTTTAGTATCCTTGAACGATAAGCATCCTCCTGAATCTTTATTATCTCTATGCCATCAATATATTCAACCGATGCTTTTTCTTTATCCTGAGTAATAAACGTTATTTTGAAATCGTGTTTTATGAGTTCCTTTGCTAAAATAACCTGATGAACATCTGGACCTATTACATTTTTAGGGTCTTTTCTCGCCAGTAATGGGTACGCACCAAGGGCGACAAAACAGATATTTATTTTCTCGTCACTCTGCTTAGTTTTGTTCGGCATTATCTCCTCGTCTTTCCTTTCTTCTTATCTACAATCTCACTTATCGCTTGTCTAATCGTATCTTCAATTGCTTCATAGCTATACTTCTCTATCGCTGTCTTTCTCCCATTTTCTCCCATCTCTTTTGAACGTTTAGGATTTAATATAATCCACTCCAACTTATCTTCTAAATCATTTACATCACCTGGTTTAACAAGAAGACCATCAACTCCATCTTCTATCGTATCCGTAATCCCGCCAACGGCTGAGCAAACCGTAGGCAAGCCCATAGATAAATATTCAACTACTTTTACAGGATTTGCCGCCCTGTTTATCTCACAATCAATCTTGGGGCAGCATAGGACATCAAATGCAGATAAAAACTTGGGGACTTCTTCGTGAGGTTGTGAATGGATTAAGATGACATCATGCTTGAGACCAGTATCTTCTACAAGTTTTTGTATATTATCGTCGCTAGTTGACACATATATCTTCCCCATAATAGCTAATTTGATTTTTGGATATTTTTTCGTCAAATTTTTGAATGCGTGAATAAGAAAAGGTACTCCTTCAACATACCTAAAAGATCCCGCGTAGCCAATAACGATCTCATCTTTTTTTATCTCCAGCTCTTTTCTCACTTTTTCTCTACTCGTTAGATTAACTTTAAAATGAGAGGGGTCCACAAAAATCGGCACATACACCGCATTTTTGCAGCCATACTTCTTTATAGCTAATTCAAGTAAATAAGGGCTGATTGCAAAGATGGCATCTGTGTTTTTTATCATATATTTCTTGGCAATAGCAGGTATTATTTCAAGTCCTAGATCAATATAATCCAAAATTATTGGTTTATTGAATATTTTTTTTAGTATAACTACTGGCACGGATGTTACCACGTAGGTAAAATCCGCAAACATGAGATCACAATTTTTGCAGAATTTCCAAGCATAAACAAAAATCGGAATAATCGCAAACATCTTTAAAAACTTTGGTAAGTTAGTTGGCACATATACTACAGTTGTCTGTAATGATTGCTCTATTTCTTTATGTTCAATGCCAAATTTATTGGAAAATATCGAATATGAAATAAGTTTAATTTCAACCCCCACCCTCTTAAAAATACTTACTATACCTTCCACGCGTGCTGCACCACCCACTCCAGAGTCATTTAAGCTGGCTTGACCTATGTAAATTATTTTAAGTCCATTCAATTTTTTATTTGCGCACATTATTCCCATTCCTTTCTTCACCCACACTCTTCCGATCTCCTTGCAGGCTTTTAACAAAAGCAGTTAGTGAATTAATCCGATTTCTAACCAGTTCGAAAGATCTTAATAGATTATATATGGGTGTATCTTTTAATTCGTAAATGATTCTATCCTGAATAAGTGCAACATTAATAAAAAACATATCATATTTCCTCATATCTAATTCATTTATTCCAGAAATACATTTCAATAAAAAAGCTCGATCAAATAAGTAAGGAAACTGTATAAACTCTCCTTTTTTATACATTCTTTCATAAATATCATCTAAACGTTCTAGGATTAAATCGAACACCTTTCCCCAGCCCCTTTCATAAGCATATTTTTTACACGTTTCAATATTAATATCATTTCTGATATATTCCATATGTAAAAAGTCGAGTAACGTCATGGTTCTATGACCAAAGAGGCTATGAACAACTGTAAGGAGAAAATTTGCCTCATTATTTAAATGAGGATACATAATTCCAAATATATCACTTTCAATCTTTGATTGAAACAGCGACTTATCATCCATAAAATCTACTGCGATGTAACAAATCCTAGTATAAATGTCTATTTTCATATATTTCCCTTTCAACTTGGTTTCGGCAATACTCGAATGCAAGCGTTCCATGCCGTTATCTTCAAGCACTTTGATGAGTTTTTGTCTCTCCTCCTTTCGCACAAAAATATCTATGTCCCTTGAGACATGGGGTATCGTATTATACTCTTTAATCACGATATAATCCATCCCATAATCCTTTGAAACATTATTTAAAAACAAGATTGTTTCCTTAAATTCAGATAATTTTCGGTTCTCTTCCTTCCAAAGCTCCTCCTCAGACGATGGTAACTTCACACATAGTTCCTTTAGTCGGTAAATGAAAAAGTAGTAAAGCCCATTCTTTTTGGCTATTTTTATTGTGGATTTTAGTAGCTTTTCATCTTTTCTGAGTCTATCAATATCCACTTCTAGGAGATACTCGGGATCAACAACAGATAAAACAGTTTTTATTGAATCAAACTTACTCATAACCTCCGCCCCTCATCTCTTTTGTTAAATATATGAAGATCACATCATTAAGTTCCTCCTTATTGAGATTTGCATCTACTTGAATGAAAGCATATTTTTTGGGATAAAGTTCTGTATAAATCAATAACATCTGTATAATAATCCCTGCTAACCGATGCGTCAAATGAACTAATCATTCGAGAATAAAAAACATCCAAATCAGCATCTAATAGGAATGCTACATCAGGCTTTGGGAAAAACCGCGCTATTTTCTCGCTCCCCTTCCCAAATAAGTCAAAGAAAAACTGATAAAAATATCTATCGCAGACAACCATCCTGCTTCTGTCCAAATAAAGTTTTATATACACGTAAGTTGCGAGGGCATATAGATAACCTAATAAGCCCATAGACATTCTTTGTATAGACAACTTTTTAGGTGAATTCATCTGCGACGTATAAGCTCTTCTGGGACTAACCGGACTTGCATGTCTACTTTTAGATAGAGTTAAAACATTTAAAAGGAGAAAAGTAGGATGAATATATATTGTATTACATCCTATCTCACTCAGACGATTAACGAGCATTCTTGCCTGTGTTGTCTTCCCACATCCATCAGGCCCTATGATTGCTATTATAGTCATGTTAATGTAATTTTTCTGTATATGTTCGTTCCCATTCAGGTATTATAATGTCTATGTTGAATTTCTCATTTATCAATTTTGATCCTTCGTTTCCCATTATTTTGGATTCTTCGCTATTTCCAAGCATATAAAGAATCGCATCTGCTAATACAGCTATATTATTTGGTTCGATCAAAATTCCATTTTTTTTGTGTTCTATAACCTCTGCAATTGCACCGATCTTCGTGGCAATCACGGGCTTACCCATTGCCATTGCTTCCAATAAGGATAATGGTATATCCATAAGTGAAAATGAAGAAAGATATGGAAACACCACCACATCTGATATTTCATATAATTCCGAAATATTTTCATACTGACCAATGAAACGTATAAAATCATCTACTCGATTCTGCGTAATCAGGTTATCGATTTGTTGTATTCTTTTCTGCCGGTATTCAAAAGTACCTTTTTCTGCTACTAAACCCAATATATCTGAGCGTTTTTCAGATATTATTGCTAACGTTTTTATAAAAATATCTAACCCCTTCCAGGGGGACATATCACCAGCAAAAAATATTGTTTTTCTGTTATCGGGCATATTTAGTTTGCTTTTCATACTATTAACCTCGTTTAGTGGTTTAAAAACCGACAGGTTAATACCTATATTAATGAGTTTTATTTTGTTTTTATTTATCCCAATAGATATTAATTTCACATAAGAAGAATTGCTTGTAACAACAATTGTATCCAAAAAAAATGATAGTATCCTTATTAATAGTTTATTTTTCGAAATTTTCAAACCCATATTTATAAATTTTGGGTAACTGGTAATTATCCTATTGTTATAGGGGGATGAATATAGTGTAAATACTGATTTCACTCCGGTAATTCTGGAGACTACTCCTGTAATAAGACCTAATAAAGGATATACACTGTGACTGTGAACAGTATCAATTCCTTTTTGTTTAATTATTTTTCTAAGTTCTATTGGTAGCTTTGCCAAAAATATAAAGACACCACTTAGGTAGCTATCAGAATACCCAATAGAAATCCTATGGTATTTCATCCCTTCAATAAATTCCACATTCGGCTGGTTATTAGAACCTTTTGTTAGAACTGATACTTCATAATTATATTTGATTAAATTCTGCGAAATTAATCTTACATTATTTCTAATTCCTTCAACCCAAGGTGGATTTAAATCTAACCCGACCATCACTATTCTCATAGTTTTTTCCTCCACATGTACTTCATAAACACCTTCGCAGACATCACCATCCCCTTCAACTCCTGCAAACCATTCTTCCTCAAAATAATCTTTATAGCTGTGGGTATGTATGAAAGCCTTAAATAATATTCCTTCAATGCCCTCTCCACATAATTTTCTATATCATCCTTTGTAAAATTGGGATAAGATACGATACATTTCTGAAATCCTTCTTCATCTAAGGACTCCTCAAGATCATCAACCAATAGATAATTATTATCCTTCACGTAATCATAAAACTCAGTGCCTGGAATCGGAGTTGCCACTGCGAACTGCACGAGGTTTGGTCTAATTTTTTTCGCAAATCTTATGGTCTTCTCAGCAGTCTCCTTCGTCTCCCCCGGCATACCAAAGACAAAATCAGCTAAAATCATAAGTCCTGCCCGCCTTGCATCTTTCGTAAATTCCTTACTGTCCTCTGTCGTGATCCCTTTCTTAATATTCTTAAGTATTTCATCACTTCCCGATTCATATCCCACATCCAAAAGCCTGCATCCTGCCGCTTTCATTGCCTTCATCGGTTCATAGTCGAGATCAGCTCGTGCATTACAGGACCATGCAATCCTCAAATTTCTTCGCTTTATCTCGCTGCATATTTCTTTTATCCTCTTTTTGTTTATTGTGAATGTGTCATCCTCAATAAATATCTCTTTTACTTCTGGAAGTTCATTTACAACAAATTCAAATTCATCAACAACATTCTCAACACTTCTGACCCTGTGCTTTCTGCCCATCAATGTCTCAGGCCATGAGCAAAAGATGCACTGATTCGGGCAGCCCCTACCAGTGAATATCTGAACCATTGGATAGAGAGTATGTCCAAGAAAATAGTCTTTTATGTTAAGGTGCTCTTTGTATACTTCTGTTACAAACGGTATTTCATCGAGCTCTTCAGAACTTGTAAATTCTCTATCTGGATTATGTACTATCCGACCATTCTCCTTATAGGAAATTCCTTTAATATCCTCCAGATTCTTTCCTTCTTCGATAGCTTTAGCAATATCTCTTATTGTAAAATCGTATTCAAATCTTGCTACAATATCCACACCATCATTCAATATCCTCTCTGGAAACTGAGAGCCAGGAGGTCCTACTTGCACAGATACTGCTTTACTCTCGTTTTTTATTTCATTTGTAACTTTTACATCATTAGACAAACTTTGAAAATTGCTTTCAGCTACTATTAAATCAGGCTTAAATTTTTTCACATCCGCTTTTACATGCTCTATATTCCAGTCCCACGCAGGTGCATCTACTAACCTGACACTATGTCCCTCTTTCTCAAGAACACCTGCAGTATATGACAACCAGATAGGATAATATAAAGCACCTCCTCTACATCTTGCAGCCCATCTCGAGTTCCTGCTGTAACGAGGAACGAATGGTGGATTTAATAGGTAACTTTTCATATTTATACCTCCTTTATCGGGTTGACTCCGCCCGTTCCCATAAAATTGAATATCTTTTAAATACAAAATCTGTCCATGCCAATAATATCAGATATTCGTTCAGCAAGACATAATATACGACTTTAGGTATTGAAGATAATGAAAAACTTGATTTTATACCTCGATCTTCCATCAATTTCGATTTCAAAAACATCAACAGAGCAAACATCACTACAAAAACAAATAAGGTTAAAACAAAATGCGTAAATACAACATCAATATTCCAAGTGAGAAGGTATAGTATTGGAATAGCTAACAGGATAAATGGCGAAAACATTGCTAAAGCTTTGTGTGAAGGGAAAATGAGCATAGAATACCAATCTCGTGGTGGTATGAAATAGCCTAAATGCTCAAACATGTTCTGTATTGTCCCAATACTTGTTCTTTTTCTCTGCTTTATCTGGTCTTCTGATGTGATGGCAGAAGGTTCATGAACCTTTGCTTCGGGCTCGTATATAACTTTATACCCTTTCCGTCTTACTTGTATTGTCATATCTAAATCTTCAGAGATTGTTATTGATCTAAAATTCATTAACTCTATTCTCCATGCACTTATTGTCCCGATAACTGTTGAAATACTGTCCAAAAACGATTCCCCTAACAGTGCAATATGTTCGATATCCCAGTAAAATGCCTCAGAACTAGGTATGGCTTTGTCGGGATTGGAAATAGTATATCTTCCACTGACCGCACCCACGTTTGAATCCTTAAAATGTGGCATCATCTCATTCAGCACATTTTTATCATAGATTGAGTTTGCATCGGTTACTAGTACAATCTCTCCTTTTGCATGTTTCTTTCCAAAATTAATCGCTGATGCTTTGCCCCGTCTCTCATCTTCTTTTACCAATCTGAAAGGTGGATCCGAGGGATCATATTTCTCAATGAGCTTCTCCATAATTTCTGTTGTATTGTCGGTAGAGCCGGAATCTACCACAATTAGCTCATATTTAGCTTTATGATAGTCCAATTCAACTAAATTCTTTATTCTTCGCGCTATTACTTTCTCTTCGTTGTATGTTGCGACAATAATCGATACAAAAGGTTGGAAAGAATAATCTTTAATTTTGGGTTTTGATCTCAACGCTACAATTGCCATTAACGAGGGATAACCCACGAACTGCCAGAGGAGTAAGGCTGAAAGCAAATATAGTAGAATAATAATTATGTCCACTCAAATCGCCTCTCAGTAAATACAAAAAAATACGTTCATCGAAATCTTCTGTGGTTCAGCATCTCCAAATATGCCTTAAATATAGATGCGTCATTTCCCGTCCCGCACTCTCAATCCAGCAATCACATGAAACGTCAACCCCATATACAGCCCGATCGCGCCAAAGATCCTGAAAATCGCCACCAGCATCGCATACGGGAGCGAAAAATACCGGGTCTGATTATACTGCTGCAGCAACAATATCCCAAAGAACACACCAATAACAAACATAACGAAACCCGGAACCCCGATATACAGCAGCGGTCGCTTCTCTGTAATGGTCCCAATCAGCAAGTAGAGCACACCATCAAACCTTCAAAACAAGAAAGCACCCTTCGGGTGCAAATCAATTGTAGCTAGGGCTAAGCAATGGATGGTTCCAATCAGCTAATTTACAACCAAAAACTTCGTTTTCTGTCGGGGGACCCTTCTCATACAAGACGAGTGTCATTTTTCTTCCACAATTTGGACATTTTGGCGCCCATTTATTCGCATCCGTAACAAAATCATCGAATGTCGCCTGCCTTAAACTTCTCTGTAAATAGCCAGAATGTTTTCTTTTTGTTCTACGGCTGTAAGCACCGTAATAGCGTATCATTTTGAAATTTCGATCAGGAATGTGCTGAATCAATGCTTTAATGAACTCCTGCACCTCCATCGTCACGAAAAGCCTCACACCCTCACGATCCTTGTACCAGAATGTAACCGTTTTTCCGTCGTATCGGTGCAATCGTGTGTTTGCGACCGCTGGATGACGGATGTATCTGGCTACATATCGTGCTATCCTTCGTTTGTTTGTGATTCTGGATTCTTTTGGAAGATGAACGTAGAATCCCTCGAGATATTTCTTGAAAAGGTGGTCTATGAGCATTGAAAATACCCTATTCTTTGGAAGTGCCGCTTTGAACCGGGTAAGTACCTGATATTGCCATGTTTTTCGCATAGCATCGAAAGGGATGAATTTTTGGTGTATGAACCTGCCATGTCTGTCGAACCCTCCTTCGGTTACAAGTATATGGACATGTGGATTAAAGCCCAGACTCCGAGAAAATGGATGCAGCACAACAACTGCTCCAGCCGTCAATCGTCCGTTTCTATGCTTGTGTGAAATCGTGTCATTGATTGCTACGATTGCCGCATCCATCAGAACTTTCTGTAGAAAACGGTTTCTCCTCACAATGGGCCACAAAGCATCAGAGATTGTGAATACTGCATGTCGATGGGGCACATTAAATAATGCGTTTTGAAGAGATTTCGCCCACTTGTCCGTGTGATTCTTGCCACAATTCGTGCAGATGCGACTGTTGCATCCGAAATAGACTATTTTTGTGGTTCCACAGTGTTCACACTCGTAGGTGAAGAAGCCACGACTCTCGTCCTTGCAGGACAGCATCTTGTTGACTTCTTTGATTTCGACATCGCGGAGGTTATCTTTTTCTGCAAGGTGAAATGCCGCCCAGTTGAGATTGTCTTCGAATATGTGTTTGACCGTGAGAGGGGCATCGATAGTAAGACAGAGGAGAACGATGAAAAGGCATGTTCCAGGTGTTAAGATCTCTGGATGCATCAGTTAGATTATAGTTGGATGGTTATGATAATTAATGCAGAGCGAACGCAAAGTTATAGTTTATATACCATAAAAAAGGATATTATTAAGGTAAGACTGCTCAAAGAGCCCCTAACCTACCACGTTAATATTGCATCAACACCAGAAACACCAGAAACACCAGAACAAAGACAGTTATGGATAGAAAAGTATCATAAAGGAGGAGATGCTTTTGACTGTACATTTACTTCAAAACCCTACGAAGGGATTTGGGCTGAAGCAAATAGATATTTTGATAATCTTTGGGATAAAGGACAACCATTAGAGGTAAATTAAACAAATGTGCTTCCCTCCACCTCCCATTCAATATGCTCTACTACATAGTGTAGGTGCGGCTTCTCTTTTATTTGTAGTGTTACAAGTTGTTGAAAGACTAAAAATAAAAGATAAATCTATGTATGTGCCGAGATTTCGTACAATTACACTTGGAAGATGGTCTTTGTTGGGAATATTTTGCTTAACAACTACATGGTTACTCACTTCTTTTTATATTTTTTTATTCTGAGCTGGTTGTTATATTTTTTTATTCCCTGCTTTTTGTCAGGAATGCATGTATATTGAAATATTCTTATGGACACTAGGATTTATAGGAGCCTTTTATGCCACTATAAGCATTATTAGCCTTCTTATTAGAGGAGACTTTATAGCTACTTTCCGTGTTGATTAAAACTACAATCTTTGCTTTATTATTGTAGTATCATAATATTTAATACTTGCACCAGCTTTGCTCCTAAACTATTTTATCTGCTCCTAAAGTCACTACGTTTTTAGACTTTAGTAGCAAAGCCGGTTTTGTGGTATTCTTCTTGATTGTGATATACAAAGCTTCATCTGAAGCAATACGCAGGATAATTATTTATTTATTTACATGCGTGCGTGCGTCTATCTAAAAGTCAGGTAGTAAAAAATGAAAAAATATGATCCCAGGGTAACACCCAGGCAAATAAAGGAACATGAGTTCCCTCAGGATAGGGACCCAACGGAGAAATTACAATTCTTGCTACGCTATGCAATCCTTGCGCCTTCCAGCCACAACACACAACCTTGGAAATTCTCGGTTGGCAAAGACGAAATTCAGGTCTTCATAGACCGGACCCGATGGTTGAAGGTAGCCGATCCAGACCTGCGAGAGCAGCATATTAGCGTAGGCTGTGCTTTGGAGAACTTGCTAATTGCCGCCGAGCATTTTGGGTATGGACATCAGGTAACCTATTTCCCTAAGCCGGCCAACGAGGAACTGGTCGCTACCGTTAAGCTCAAACCCCAAGGACAACCAACACCATTCAGGGATCCTGCGTTATTCGAGGCTATTCTCAACCGGAGGACCAACCGCAAAGTCTATGATGAGCGTCCAATTCCTCAGGGCGACCTGCAACATCTACAGAATTGCTGCGTTGAGGGGGATATCTGGTTGCATATGACCGACGATTTAGAAACCAAGAGGAAGGCTGACGAGTTGATTATTCGTGGCGATGCCATACAGTTTTCCGACCCTGCATTCCGCGAAGAACTTGGCTACTGGATCGGACAAGGTCTTCTTAGCGCTCCGTGGCTGATGTCCAAGATGGCGCAGTTGACCGTCACGTACATGAACCTGAGCAAAGGGCAAGCAAAGAAAGATTCCGAAGTGCTCATGAGCGCTCCGATTCTAGCAGCTATCAGCTCAGAAGTGAACGATAGAGAGTCGCAGGTCAAGGTCGGGCAGGTCTTTGAGCGGGTCTGCTTAGCTGCTACTATACGTGGAATCCGTGTGCATCCCATGAGTCAAATTCTGGAAATTCCGGAACTGAAGGCTGAGGTATCGAAGCTAATTCCAAAGCCCGATGTGTTCCCTCAACATACCTTCCGGTTGGGATATATAGAACAAGAGAAGGAGCATACACCAAGGCGACCATTAGAAGAAGTTCTGGTATAGCCCACATATTAAACTATATGCTTGGAAAAATAGGTCTAATAATAGCGGTTGTTGTACATCCACTTGCAATAGAAAGAGTTAAAGAGAAAATTAGGAGATAGGGAATAAAGAATGTCACACCTATACTTGCAAATGCATCTGATACCAGGCTATCAGACCGAAGCATTGACCTTGCCTTCCTTTTTGGGCTTCAGTACATTGCCGGCAGGCTGGAAAATGTAATATCTGAGATGCACCGTATTCTAAAGCTTGGGGTGTACTTTCGTTTGAAAAAACCAGGGGGTCAAAGGACAAATTAATAGAGGAGGTAGAAAGAGGTGGTTTTATTTATTTAGGTAGACAGGCGAGGATATTCTTATTTACAAAAGGAACTCTCTCTTTCTAAATTTTTATGACCCTTAATAGTGCACTACTTCTTGTCACCACAACCGAACTATTCGCATTTTCATGCCTATCATGAGGTTTTAGCTGATTATTATGAATATCAGAAATGTTTGTTTTAAGTCCCTGTATAATAATATATCCCACATTCCGCACATTTTGATATAAACTATCTACAAATTTAAATTTACGGTAAATAGCGAGGTGGTGAATGATAACTTTAAATAGGTGCCTTTTCTTATCGAAGCATGTGAGTATAAATGAATCCAAATACGCAAGCACATGCAGGAGAGACGGCAAGTTTAGCCGAATATAGCAGTAAAAACATGGATCATCTTGGCATAGTAGCCATGATCTGCAGAGAAATAGATTTAGCAGGCGAGATCGACCGAATCGTGG
>QENH01000180.1 GCA_003336485.1 Candidatus Methanophagales archaeon | reverse complement strand
CCATTTTTTTTGCCTTTTCTAAAGAGATATTTAGTCGTTTTTTGAGTACATATGGAAATTCTGCAAGAGATATTTCACCAAGAGAAACTTCTTTGACCGTACTGGCTATTCGCCTTCTCGGCGACTCGTCGAATATTTCTTCTTTTTGCGGGGAACGACTCATTTGGTTCATTTTTTCAAGCATTTCTTCTCGGGTTTCCTCTAATCGATAACTTTCTGCGATTTCATCTATTACAGAAGCCGCATTTTCGGATATAATTATATCTCCCTCAGCGTCAGCGGGAATAATTAGAATCTTTTCTAGAAGTTCAGGAGCCATTTTTTTTGCCTTTTCTAAAGAGATATTTAGTCGTTTTTGGAGTTCGTATGGAAATTCTTCAAGAGATATTTCACCAAGAGAAACCTCTTTGACCATTATGGCTATTCGCCTTCCCGGTGTCTCGCCAGATATTTCTTTTTTTATCTGGGAACTACTCATTCGGATCATCTTTTCAAGGATTTTTTCCCAAGTTTCCTCTAATCCATATCTTTCTGCGATTTCACTTATTACAGAAGCCGTTCCCGAGAAGATTACTCTCATTTCATCTACCTCTTCTACCTCTATTGTTTTTATCTCCTTTGAGATGCTTTAATATCTTCCACACCCTCTGTATTCCTTATCTTAAAGGCTTCCCACACAATGGGCACGTTCTAAGTGAGGGCCCGAATCCTCCGACAGCGCAGCTCCAACATATAAAATGCCCATTTGTACATATCTTCCCTCCTGATACTTCCTTTTCCTTGCCACAATTATCACATACCCTTCTTCCCATAATTTTTCACCTCCCTTTTCTATAAGCCGCTCCACCACGGAATAAATTCCGGGGCATCCTCTTTGCTGTATTTCGGTCTTCCCGCTTGCAAACGACCTTTTCGGAATATTGCATTTAATAGGGTTCTAACATGTTAACTCTACCACCTCAACTTTTTTCTTTATGGGCATAGTCTCGCCTGCGGTGTATTCGTATTTGTCGGTGGAAATAGAAGTTATCAGCTTACCTGGAACGCCAGCAGTAGTAAAACTATATTCCAAGCTCTCTGCCGAATTCCCACTTAGATCAACGCTCTTCAAAACAAAGTAATATTTTGTTCCCTGCGAGAGATTGCATACTGGAATAGAGTGGTTCTTCACGAAAAAGTTGTTAAAATCCTCGTTTGTGTAGGCACTTGAAGAAGTTCCGTATTTGACAAGGCTGTTTGAAAACTCATCTGTTTCCCATGTTATCATTGCAGAATTTTCTGTTATGTTTGTCACGGTTATGTTCGTGATTGTTGGTGGTGTGGTGTCGTTGATGAGTTCTTTAGGAAAGATCAAGGATTTACTCAATACTGTGTTTGAATATTCAACCAAAGGTCTTGATAATGCTTTACTTGCCTTAGTGGTAAGTTCTTCCGGAGATTCCTTTAACTCAAAATTAAAAACGGTGTTTGGATATTCTATCAATGGTCTTGGCAATGCTTTACTCACATTATTAGCGAGTTCTTCTGGAAATTCCTTTAACTCAAAATTAAAAACGGTGTTTGGATATTCTATCAATGGTCTTGGCAACGCTTTACTCACATTATTAGCGAGTTCTTCCAGAGATTCCTTTAACTCAAAATTAAAAACAGTGTTCGGATATTCTATCAATGGTCTTGGCAATACTGTGCTTGTTGTGCTATTAAGGTTTGTAGGTGTGGTATCCAAATTCGGATTCCAAATAGCATCTGCATTTTCTACAATAGGATCAATTGCACTAACTATTTGCAGGCAAAGAGATAGAATTACGAATAATATAAACAATTTGCTTTTCATGATCATTTCCTCCGAAATATTTCTGCTCTTTTTCCATATTCCAAATGCTCTTGATCTCTTCTAGACGGATTAAAGGCAAAAGTATTATCCCTTCATCACCAAGCCTTCTCCTTATTTCAGGCGTATTTCTTCTCTTATCTTTTCTGGAATTTGAATTTCTCCTTTTTCCGTCTGTGACTCTCAGAGGCATATCACCACCTCAGGATGTTCGGTAGATTAATACGATAGCAATGGCTGATTCTGTATTATAATCGTAATCAGAGATTTCAACCATTTGTATGTGCAAAGCACCATCCGCACTCAACTGCCCTGGTGTAAATGTCCCATATCTATAGTGTGTGCCCTTTCCTGTAAATTCGTTGAAAATGCATACGGGAAAGTAATCTTCATCAGTAATTTTTGCTTTAGCGCTGTAATCTGAATAATAATGATAAGCATAATGCAACCATGAAGCTTCGTAAAGCTGGCATTCAGTTGGTATCGTCAGGTTGAACTGATCTGAACTTTTAGTCATCTCAGTGATCATCATCATTCTGTTTGCGTTTGGGTACTCAAAGTCATAATATTTTATATCATCCTCAATCGTATAGTAATCGAACGTTATTGCGTCACATACCTTTCTTATCGTATCAGCAAGTGTGGTTGTAGTTATCGCGCCCCAATCATGTCCGTACCATTGCACTATCTTGCCCACAGGCTCATTGTTTATGTAATATGTTACGATCCATCCGTCTTTATGAACATATGCATGGGGTGCTACACTTTCAGAATTATATCCGTCAAGGGCGATTTGTCCGATTATATAAGTTTCGTTTGCAGTTTCTATTGATTTGAACGCAGTTTCTGCTTTTTCTAAATCTATTTCCTGACCGACATTTACATATGCGGAAATTCCAGCCTCTTCTTCGAGGAATGTTGTGCCTTCTCGCCTGGCAGCAGTACCACCGCCATCTGCTGGGCTAGCACATGCAACTTCAACAAAAAGCGGTGGCACAAGCGAGATAACATCTCTTCCACCGCCTTCGCCCATCCCTTTTTCCACATCCATCGAGCTATACATCGCCACGCTACTTGCAACTACTACTATGGCAATTGAGATTGCCAATACCTTCAATCCAATTTTTTTTCTCATTTTTTTCCTATCACCCCCTTTTCCTTTTAATCCGGTATATCCAATATTAAAGCCCCAACCTTCCCACCCCGTTTTGAAAAACGGGGCATCCAGAGATGCTCATCGTAGTATTGTCAACTGGAATTGCAAGGTATGCACTTTAGATTTGAAGCCACTCCGTAAACCAATATGTTATTAATGCCCCTATAACGCCCACAAAAAATGCAATAATACTGGTAATCCCACTTTTATAGATTTCAGTGTATTCTTTTATCTCTTTTACCCCATCTATACGTCCATCCACTGAAATGGGACCGTCATATTGATTTACTAAAATTTTAAGTGTAATCCAATCTCGCTTATTCATTAGGGTTGGCGGAAGAATAACTTTTTTTCCTTCAACGTTGGCAGATGCTTTTAAACTATCAGGACTTGTTTCAGTGACTTCAGCAGTTAGTATCCAAGCATTTTCACCAAAATTGAAGTTAATTGAACGTTCATAATCAGCGGACTTTATTGGAACATTACCGGTGTTAATAATTTTGGCTATTATAAGTTGAACATCTTGCACCTTCTTTCCGTTATATAATACTTCAAGATTTTTTTTTAATTCTTTATCTATACTTAATAGAGGCGTATTAGAAACTACTTGCCAAGATAGCGCCCTTTTTTGGCGCTGAATCCAATATAAAATGACTGTGATAGCAATAGCAATTACTGCGAGAATAACTCCTATGAATTGCCACATGGGGTCACGTATGATCTCTGTCATTTTATTTCTTTATTCCGATAAGAACTAAAACTACCTTCATCAGATTAACTTTTTCTCCATTTATATCTTTTCCATTTTCTCTCAGTCACATACCCCGTACTTAATGTACAAGGCCTGTACTTAAGCACGACCACCGATGACTTAAACTACATTGTCATTACAGACATGTCATAGTTATATAAAAGCTTTTCGATTTTTTTCTATTTTTGATGTTTTTCTCCAAAAAGTTAGTTATAGAGCGATGTGTACCATGTTTTATGCGTTCTAAGCTTTTCCTTTTCTTCCTCTATCGCCGGAAGAGTATCTGCCTTCTCGTAACTCTTCTGCCCTGATATATACTTCTCCACCACTTCCCCGCCCTGCCCCTCTGATTGCGAAGCGTTTTTGATAAACTTTTTTTTGAAAAGTTTTGTGGTAGCACGATGGTGCCCACAAATGCCTCGGACAACCACACCTTAAGCTGTGGAAATCTATGTTTCTTTGGTAACGCTTTCTTTTAAGCCAAGGAGTTCAGTACCTGTAATTACGAGTCAGTGCCGCACTTAACACTCTTCGCCAATTTTGCTGGGCGCCTCAGCCCATGAGCATGACAAGATAAAGATCAACCCAGCATCTTAGTCATGCAGCCTGCTATCAGACCGCCGATAGCATCATCCATGAAAACACCCAAGCGGCTCAATATCCCTGGCTTCCTCGTGTCATAATAGATGAAATTAAAAAGCGCTTTCTTACCGCCTATGTATTCTGCTATGTTGAGTCCAATGAGCTCATCAGCGACAATACAGGCTGCGTCTGTCTCTCCCGCTTCTCCAGCTCGGCCCTTATTTATCTCTTCCTCATCAGAATGAAGTGCAGCCGCCAACAGCAGAGCTATATTTATATCAGAACATTCCACTTTTATCGTCTCTTCCAACCTCTTTTTTAGTTCTGCTCTATCCCTTTCTTCGCCTTCTACCGGTATATAGAGCTCCAAAGCAGTTGATACCATATCGTCCAAATATATCCCTCGCTCTTCCAGCCGTATAAGTATCGACCTATCCCTGCTCAACTTATCGTGAGAATAAAGAGCGTCTCTTACGCCTTCTCGTACAAGTTCGTGGATTGTCTGCCCTATTTCTGTCGCTTTACCTGCGAATATCACCTCTTTTGTTTCCCCTTCCCCTGTATTATAACAAGCCACAACTACGGAATCAGTATAGTCGCCAGTGAAGAGGTCACCTTTTTCGTCATGCACATCGAGATCGTAGAAAGCCGCGGTTTTCGCTTCTGTTGCTACAATTATCACATTCGCCATCGCAGACGGTGTCAGATTTTTGTTTATCAACAGGATTATGTTTACTGTTGATTTTGATATGCCCGCGGTTATAATAGCTGTTATACCTCCTTTCTCTATGATCCTTGCATTCTTCATAGGGACAGCAGTCATCATTCCGACCGTCTCTTCACTTGCTAAACCTATCTCCTTGAAGAGCGAGTCAAATACTACAAAAGCGTTTCCATTGTAATTTGTATCAACCTTCACGTTTAATATCGCCTTCGCACTAACGAAACCACCGTTATATATTGCAGAACTAAGAACTTTGAAGTCACCATGCACGGCAATATAATCTTGCATTCTCTTTATTTTCATCTAACCAATCAACCTTAAAATTACACCTCCTCCTCTCTGATTGTATCCAAGTAAAATATAACTTCTACCTATAAATTTAATTTATTTATAAGGAATATCGCCGACATCGTCACAGCAACAAATTTCGGGGCGGCAAAATAAACAATAAATACAATACGCGATAGATGAGGTTCATGGAAGAAACCATAAAGAAAATTGGGGCATTGGATGAGCATGCAATAAGTGTCGCCAGGGCGAGACAGGATATACTAACAAAGCCCGCAGGTAGTTTGGGTACTTTGGAAGGCATATCCCAAAAAGTTGCCGGAATCACGGGCAATGTCATGCCAAAGATGAAGGACAAATTGATTATAACAATGGCTGGGGACCACGGCGTTACCGATGATGGTGTTAGCGCATATCCAAAGGAAGTTACCGCTCAGATGGTTTATAACTTCCTTAATGGTGGTGCGGCAATAAATGTGTTAGCAAGACATGCAGGGGCTAGGGTAGTCATTGTCGATATGGGCGTAGCGGTGGACTTTACCCATGAACAATTAGAGTCTAAGAAAATCGCATATGGGACTGCTAATATGGTCAAGGGACCTGCAATGAGTTATGAAGATGCGGTGCGATCTATTGAAGCGGGGATAGAAGTCTTTGAATCAGAAGCGAAAAAGGGCGTGGATATTGTTGGCGTTGGCGATATGGGCATAGGGAATACAACGCCGAGCAGTGCGATAGTAGCGGTAATAACCGGCGAGGATGTGGAAAAAGTAACGGGCCGAGGAACAGGCATTGACGATGCAGGACTTGAGAAGAAGATAGGGGCGATAGAGGAAGCAATAAGAGTTAACAAACCAAACAATAAAGACGCAATAGATGTCCTTGCAAAAGTAGGCGGTTTTGAGATAGGCGGGATGGCCGGAGTTATATTGGCAGCGGCATCGCATAGGGTTCCTGTTGTTATTGACGGGTTTATATCAGGCACAGCAGCTTTAGTTGCTTATGGGATAGCGCCTGCGGTGAAGGATTATATGATTGCAGCACATCGGTCAGTAGAAAGGGGGCATTCCGTCACCCTGGATTACATCGGTTTAAAACCTTTACTTGACCTGGATATGCGGCTTGGCGAGGGAACTGGGGCGGCATTAGGGATAAGCATCGTGGATGCAGCATGTAAAATATTGGGTGAGATGGCTACTTTTGAAGATGCCGGCGTTTCAGAAAAGGATTAATTATTCTTTCTGAAATGCAGAGTATTTTTATAACAGGGTTTTATATTTTTTTTAGAAACGAAAATCGAAGTGAATTGAAATGAATGGGCAGCAGTTTCAGGAAGAGGTGCAGTATTTCAACTGTCGGATGGGCGAGGTTATCGAGCAGAAGATGCAGCGGTGCTCAAATAAGATCCTACACGATGCACTGAGCTATATACAGGATACTGGTGGGAAGCGACTGCGACCTATTCTATGTCTTCTATCTGCGGAGGCGGTTGGTGGCTCACGGGAAAAGGCTATGACTACCGCAATAGCGATTGAGCTCCTTCATAACGCTTCTCTGGTTCATGACGACATCATAGATGACAATTCCATAAGAAGGAAAAGCCCTTCTAATCCCGCGATGTATGGCGAAAAGAAGGCGATTGTGATTGGTGATTTCTTGTTTGGGATTTCTTGTGAGATGCTTGCGAAGTGCGGGGTGCCGGAAGTAGTGGGGTTGGTCTCGAGTGCGGTCTCTGACATCGCTATGGGCGAGTATCTGGAGTTCTCGTTAAGAACATTACAAGAGACGACCGAGCAATCATACATGGAAGTGGCGACGCTGAAAACTGCTTCTACCTTTATGGCTAGTGCGGAAGCAGGTGCAATGCTTGGCGGCGGAAGCGAAGCGGAAATCGATAATTTCCGCAACTATGGTAAAAACGTGGGGATTGCTTTTCAGATTCAAGATGACATTTTGGATATATGCGGCGATCCGGCGAAAACAGGAAAGCCTGTTGGATTGGACATTAAAAATGGTGAGCGGACTATTCTTGTTATCCACGCATTGAACCATTCAGAACGTTCAGAACGGGAATATATAAGCGAGATCATGACCGGTAAAAGAGAGCTAGACAGCGTTGACATTGACAGGATGAGAGAACTTTTTATAAAGTCCGGCTCAATAGACTACGCACTTCAGCTTTCGAATAAGCTCGTAATGGGTGCGAAGAGTAGTATTGCCGGGCTCAAAGACTCAGAAGCGAAGTCAAAACTTCAATTTATTACTGACTTAACGGCGGAAAGAATAAAAAGTCAGGTCTTAGACGTCTTTATAGAATCCGCCAATCATTTGTATACACATTAAACCTTTTATCGCGGGCGAAACCGATAAGGGTCATTCCAAATTCGTCTGATTCCTTTACCGCGAGGGCTGTAGGTGCGGAAACGCTTATTGTTATTGGGAAACCTGCGCAGATCTCCTTCTTCACTGTCGTGTACGTTTGTCGGCAAGAAGTAACCAAAACGCTTTCGGCCGTTGCTATCCCTTTCGTAACGCACATCCCTACGAGTTTGTCTATTGCGCAGTGCCTGCTTACATCCTCGATAAGAATAGTGTCGCTTCCTCGACTAAAAGCGGCAACTACATGGGTGCCCCCTGTCGCCTTAAACAATATACCGCCTTCTTCTAACTCGTTTACATATCCAAATACATCTTCCTTCTTTATTCTCAACTGGGAGTTAACCGTTAAAGGATTTCGATATACTTCCTTTTCTAACGTAACCAATATTTCACATATCGTGAGATCTACCTCTTTGACCTCTATGTTCGCGATATAAGCAGGATCAAGCCCTCTTGTTGTTAAATATCCAATTGCAAGCTCTTCAAAATGATAAGGGAGGCAAAATAATTGGGTGCACAACTTACCATCGACTTTTAGTCGTGCTTTCGTTTCACGAACGACGGAATCAACCCTGTATCGTTGTTCCGTTTCGCAAATAGTGCTAATTCCCACGGTGTTGGATCCGCCATCCTTCTTCTTTTGACTATCGTTCATAAAACTTTGTTTGTTCTCTTCCGTTTTTTCTTCTTCCATTTCGCCACCACAAATGCTACACGGTTCCATTTTTCATTTCTCCTCCACAAAAAAAACATTTCATTTTTTTATACGCACGTAATATTTTCTCTTTGTCGATCATCATTCAACCACCTCTTTCAATGCTATGTCTCTGCAATTTCGCAAGTAAATCATCAGGAAAAACTAGACATTGCCTCTTTATTTCCTCCGCATAGTTTACCGGCACTGTCTCCTCAAACAGAACAGCATCCATCTCTCGCACGAGCATTTCAAAATCATTATAAGATTGCCCAAGCTTATGCTCTACATTTTTAAGGTATCCCTTCAATTTTTCAACCTCACTTCTAAAATCTCCACGTTTAGGATACGGAGATGAGCACATTCTGCATATCAAAAAAACGATCTCCAAGCCTTTGACGATAGCGCTAACCTCGGCTGGAGAGTAATAATTCACTTGCGTTTTTAGGTATTCCAAAGCGGCTTCGGGATGCTCTAAAATAGCACCTCGCAAACTTCCGGCATCGCACAGATACATGAACTCTTTTGGTCGTATCTGTACTTCACCTGTAATTTCACTCTTAAAAACGCCGCGTATTTCATATATTGTTCTTGGCTTTTCCGCACGAAGTTTGAAATAAACACGCTGCGCACCTCCTTTTGGTATTACAATGCCATATTCCTTTGGCACCGCGATTTTGAATGCACCTAAATGCGCTTCATGTGGTATTTCTATTTCTATACCCTCGATCTTTGCTTCTTTTATCTTAAGTGCGGAAGAAAACTCTAAATCAATATCCCACCCTTCTATTGTCGTATCCATATCGTTTTGTAGTGATATTACAAGCCAATATGCACCGGGATCATAGCGTTTTAACCATTCTTTCATCCGTGGGAAATACCCTTCTACAAAATCGCTTTTGCAAGGGTCGTAGATTGCTCTCTCGATGCTTATGCTATATTTCTCGACTACTATTGAATGAACTTCCTTTATTTCCTCTTCTGTATTTTTCTTGTTATTTATCCCGAACGGTTTATCATAGAGGATTTTGAAAACAGCGCGAAAACACCGCGATATGATCCAGAAGCATATACTGAATGGGTAGGTAAGAAGGGTAAACAAAAACACGACACTGTGCTTTATTCGCTTTTCGTATCTACCTAAACGCCAAAGTGTATATTCTGCTTTTCTTCTCTTTCTTCTACTCTGTCCGCTCATCCCTTTTTACTCTTCCAAGACAACCAAACAGGTATCAAAAATTCGGCGATAAAGCATCCTTTTATCTTCCTGTTTCTCTAAACATCTTAACATGATACCTACGCTTTAACTTCTTATATACTGTTTTTCAGCAATATTTCTGTCACTTCACAAAGCCCCAAACATATCATTCCACTCTTCATACTGCTTCACCATATCTCCCGTAGATGCCGGCTTCATCCTCAAAAACGCCTTCTCAAAATCGCCCCTATCTACTTTCCTCGTCCTTATCTCAAACCGCTTTATCTCCTCAAGCCCCGCATCTGCGACATCAGCAACGCCCGGATTCAATTCCCTTACCATAATATAGGCACCTTCCTTGCACAAGACCTTTATATCTCTACCGCTGTATCCGTCTGTTTTCTCCACGAGCCAATCGTAATCGTCAAATACAAACCCTTTATTCTCCAGTTGTATCCTCAAGATAGATCGCCGGGCATCGTCATCCGGCAGTGGCACGTATATCCGCTTCTCGAATCGGCTTATCACTGCATCGTCAATATCCCAGGGCGTGTTCGTAGACGCCAGAAACAGCACGAACTTTTCAGTTCCTGACATGCCGTCCAGCTCGGTCAGCAGCGAAGAAAGAACTCTTCGCGTTGCTTCGTCTATTTCCGCACACCTGCTAAGCGCTATCGAGTCTATCTCGTCAAAAAATATTGCTGCCGGTGATTCCGCTCTTGCGACCTCGAATAACGCATTGACTATTTTCGGCGACTCGCCATAATATTTCGATAGCACCTGCCCTGCCTTGACATTGAAAAAAGCAGCATCCAAGCCCTGAGCAGTAGCTGCAGCCAGTAACGTCTTGCCAGTTCCCGGTGGACCAAACAGCAATATATTGCGCCAGCCTTCTATCTCTACCTTTTCGGGCGTTCTCGCATATGCAAGCACAATGGATTCTTTTATCGTGTTCTTTGTCTCTTCCAAACCGCCGATGTCCGCCCAAGAAGGTAATGTTTCCTTATTTCTATGCATCAAATTTTCTCTTATATACGGCTCGAATCCCTCTTCTGTTTCGGTCTCTTCTCGCGTTCTCGTTGTCTCGCTACCCACAACTGTCTTCATCTTCTTCAACTTCGCGGAAGCATCCACGAACTTCTCAAACGCATTGTAATAATCTTTCTTCTTAGTCTCGTCTTCCGTCTTCTTCACTAAAATCTCACAATATTTGCTGCATTTCTGATATTCTTCACTTGCATTCTCATGGTCTCCGCTATCGTAATACTTTTTTGCTTTCTCTTTGCCGACCCTTATTTTATCCAGATATTCCTGCTCTAATAGCGGGTTCATTTATTTGTGCCATTTCCAAAAATAAAGAGACAAAGCGGCTATCAAAACCGCTCTATCTCCAAACTCCGCTTCTTCCCCTCTATCTTAGTATCGAGAATCTCATCAAGCTCCTCTGTCGCTATCTCCCGCCCCCATACCTCTTCTACCTCCTCATCAGGAAGCTGGTCTATCGCATCCAGAACGTGCTTATCACTTATGTTTCCAATCTCGCCAAGTTTCGCCAATACCCGCTTCTCATTGAAATTCTCATCCACCATAATGTCCATCAACTTTTCCGATGTCAGCGTGCCTTCAATCGTACTCCAGAATTCACCCTTGAATATCTCCTTCCCCTTTGAAAGGATTGAATCCATCTTATCCAGTGCGTGAATGCCTAGGTCTATCTTAGCAAGCTCCAAATCCTTCTTCGCTATATCGCTCTCAATTCGCTTCATCTGCCTGAGCAACGCCCTTTGCTCATACTTGTCCTTGTCCTTCCCTTCTTCATACAGCTTCTTCCACGTATCCTTCAACTTCCTTAGTTCTGGTATAGTCTGCTCTTCCTTCATGCTGAGCCGCATCCGCTCTTTTTGCACCTCTTCTGCCTTCGGCACCTTTGCTCCAAACCCAAGTGTTCCTTTCAAACTGTCTACTATTCCCATTTTTTCATATCCCCCATTTTTTCCCGTATTTGTAACCACAGATTACACAGATTTTCACGAGAAAATGAAAACCCGCACCCTTGTATCCTGTATCCCGTCCGACATCCACCTCTTGTGTTAATCTTGTGAAATCTCGTGGTTTTTTCATTTTACAACAACAAGCCAAAACTCCTTATCATACCTTACCTCTCCCTTTCCTTCCTTTTCGAGGTCATAAAAGACCTTCTTTGCAAGCCTCTTACCCTCTTCTCCACCGTCTGTCACTTCCTCTACTATTCTGTCAAGCACAGCAAAATCTTTAAGCTCCAATCGCTCAACCACATGTTCCCTTATCGCCCTCATCGTCTCCTCGTCAAAGAGCGGCTTGAACAAGGGTAAGTATATCTCTATCCTATCATCCGATTCGTTGTAAAATGCTTCACCTGTCTCCAAATCCACCAGGCAGAGCGAAACGTACCTGCTAACGAAATTATTGCGAAACTCATCTGAATTGATATGTTCAAGCACCTTCTTATCAAACCCTGTAGCCGATGCGATACCGAGCACGTGGAAGTAATTCCCAAGCTCGGCCCTGTCTATATAGTGAGTCAACACCGAAAGCAACTCAGATAGCGTTACAGTCCTCGTATCAAACCCATTCTCAAGGTATTCTAACAAATGCCCCAATACCGCAGCTTCTACTATTACCTTCGTCTCTTCCTTACCAAACAGCTTATACTTCTTATCCGCAAATACATATCGCGACCGCAGGTTCAAAGGCAGCTTCCCCGTTGCTTCGTCATAATCCCCCTTCCGTGTGCCCAAAATCTTATCCGCATCATCAAATCTATAGTGATCGCTCCATGCGTTTATCCGCCGTTCCTTCTTCTCTATCGGATCGTATATCGTTCTCGGAAGCACATTCATCTTGATGTCAAATCTGCCAATATAGTTCATCTCATGTATCTTCGCAACATCACCGGTTACAAATCGCTTCACCTCGCCACCCTCTAAAACATTCTTAAGTTTCTCTACTCGCTCTTCCACTCCTCTCTTCTCGTATTCTAATCCTGCCCGTTCGCTTTTTAATTCCTCTTCCGTCTTCTCTAGCTCTTCTTTTAGCGTGTTAATATCTCTCAGTTCGTCTTCAAAGGCTTGTTGTGCTGTCTCTTTCAGCTCAGCCCTTTGCCTATCCTCCGCTTCTTTCAATGCTAACGCCTTCGCATCCAACGCCTTTCTTCTTTCTTCTATCTCAACTATGCACTCAGACCATGCACTTTCAAGCTTTTCATACCTTTCCTCAGCATCTCTCATATCCCTTTCTAATTCTCTGACCTTAGAATTCAAAGCAGCCCTTTCCGTTTCTTTTGTTACAACTTCTCGCTCTAAGCCCCTTAGTGTTCGCTCTAACTCTCCTTTTTCCTCTCTCTCTCCTACACCTTCTTCCAGTCTCTCCTCTAAGTTGGAAAGGCTTTGATTAAGGCGTTCTATTATCTTCTCACGTTCATACTTTGACTCTTCCAAAAGCAAATTAATATCCGCCTCAACAGCGGGAAGCCCATACGTATCAATGTATTTCTTCGCGGTCTCTTCCATCTTTTTCAGCCGCTCCCCATAAACGCGCTTAAACGCATTTGCTAAATCTCCTGGAGTCTCACTCCTTCGCACTATCTCATCCATAACGCTGTAACCCCGGTTAACGGCGTCAAAAGCGATCTTCACCAGCCCCTGCTCTTTCCCTTTTACCCTTTTGAAATAATCCACAAGCTCACCAACAGAAAGGCGCCCTATCACCACAAGTTCTTCAAATCCACGCATAAACGCCATCTCATCTTCCTTAAACGAATGCACCGGGCATTGCTCTCCATTATCCGAAAATGAAACTATTAGTTTCAACTTCGACATAGCTATATTCGCTTCTAGATACTCGTTTGTCTCACCCTCAAGGTAATATTTCCCATAGTATTCTTCTTCTACTCTCAAGAGCTCGTCCCACCACTGCCTCCGCCTGTATTCTGGCAGCCTTTTCAACTTCTCTAAGTCCATATCAGGCTTTGAAAGCTCTTTCGGAAGCGCATTCAACCGCTCCAAATCATCAATCCCTATCCCCATCTTTACACCTCTGCTAGATACGTACTATCATATTATATGTCACAGTATTTAAAACTTTCGATTTTTTTACTATCGTTATTTTTGAGGAAACAACGTCTGCCATTATTCCTCCTCTATCTGCACATCAAAGAACGAAAAATCATCTAACAAATCAGATTTCAGCGATTTCGATGCAACTTCTATACCTTCTAACTGAATATCCGCTACGGTTTCATCGCCTTCTTCTCTTAAAACTATCCTCACCTCAACCCCGCCCTTCCCCCTTCTCATGTATACCTGGTATTCCATCTCAGAGAAGTTGTCACTGAGATACCGGTGCTCTCCGAGTGTGGCATTCTTCTTGCTAAAGATGAAACTGATAAGCTTCTCTACAGACTTTATATCCGCCTTAAACGTCACATTCAAACGTTCAATCTTCTTTTCGGGCTCGATCTTCTCGATCTCCGCTTTGTATATCTCTACTCGCCCAGCACTTATCTTAGAATACAACTCATCGATAAAATCGCCGACTTCGCCTTCAGCCAAATCAGCCTTAACAACTATCGCTTTTACCTCGGCTACTTCACCCACCTTCTCCCCTCTCCCCTCTCCCCACTTATCTATGACATATCGCACACGCTTCTTCTCCGTGTCGTCGGTGCAATTCAGGATTATAACATGCATTGTCCTACTTCTACTGTAGCGCATAACCGTATATAAACCTTTAGTATTTTTTACGATAGTACATAAAAACCCTATTATCTCCATTTTTTAAAGGTTGTCATCGAAAAAAACCGAAAGCTTTTTATGTAGCTATACAAAAAGTTGAATCCATGAGTATAGAACTATTGGTACTGATAGCCCTCGCGGGCATAGCCGTGTTGTCATCGTTAGGAGTTCTACTAAGCAAAGATAACTTCTACTCCTCGCTGTACATGTCTGCGACATTGATCTTTGTAGCGAGCATTTACGCTATCTTCAATCTTCAGCCCGTCTTCGTTTTAATCGTGTTCATCTTTGTAGGTGCGATAGGTATAGTAACCGTGGCTGTGGCGGCGACATATAGGTCAGATCCCGAAAGCCAATTTTCAAAGCCCTGGGCAGTTCTGGTGGTCATAACCGCAGCGGTTGTCGGCTTCGCCATTTACAGTTACAAAATGCTCAATCCAAATCTGTCTTTCGGCATGATCGAATTCGAGCTCATAAATTTTATGTCACAATCAGAATATCTAATACTTGTTTTAGCGCTGGTGGCGCTTGTTGTACTCTTACTGTTATCGGTATTAAAAATGGTTGCATGGGGGACGGATGACTAAATGGTAGCGATTGATATGACGACGGCATCGATAATCTACGTTACATCTTTTGTAATCCTACTTATCGGATACCTCACAGCGATTTCAAGTAAAGATGTGATCAGGCTACTTATATCTCTGGAGATGATGTTTGGAGCAGTGTTTTTGGCATTGATCCCGCTCTTCTCTGTTGCGGTTCTTGCAAATGCTGCTTTTGGTATCGCAATTGTCACGATCTTCACGAGCAGCGGCGAACTCTTGATTTTAATCGCTGCTATTGGTATACTTGACCGGCAGAAGAGGGATATTCATACAAAGGTGATTAAGATGGGGGGGGATAGAGTATGATTATGCTTTACGTCTTGCTCTTGCCATTAATAGTAGTATGTATAGCGCCGCTTTTATCATCAAAGAAAGCGACATATCTTTCGGCAATCTCATTTTTGCTACCTTTTTTTGCTATCCTATACTGTATCCTCAAGGGGTGTACGCCAGAGATATCTATAGTGACCCTTTCCGCACCAATAGGTGAGATATATCTCAACTTTGACTATATCTCACATGCGTTCGGGCTCACAATTTGTATTGTGTCTGCAATGGTTGCTCTTTACGCTCTTCCATATATGGTACACCGATTTGAGGAGATGGAACTAAACGTGGAAAGCGAGTTCAAGAAATACATTTTCTTATACCAATTTTATGCGGTTTCGATGTTGTGGTTAGTTTACAGTGGCAATCTCATCCTGCTGTATGTGTTCTTAGAGATTGCGCTTATTACGGCGTTCTTCCTTATTTACTTCTATGGCTATGGTAACCGGCAGTGGGTGGGCCAATTATACCTAATTTGGAGTTTAATTGCTGGTGTGCTTGCGCTGGCAGGGATAATAATAATAGGTGTTACTAATGGTACGCTTGCCCTCAATGCGTTAGTGCCTCCTTTTGCCACGGTCGGGATGATCGCATGGACGCTTATCTTTATCGGTATGGTAATAGAACTGCCGGTCGTAGGCCCTCATGTATGGCTTCCGTGGGCACATGCAGAATCGCCTACACCTTTGAGTGCATTGCTAAGCCCATTAACTGTGGGTCTGGCGGGGTATGTTCTGCTGCGGATTGCGCTTATAGATTACTCTTTTATTGCCGCCTATCGAATGCCAATAATAATTTATGCGATATTTTCGAGCATTTATGCGGGCTTCTCGGTCTTCAAGCAGACAGACTTTAAGCGACTGTTAGCGTATTCCACGGTATCTCAGATGGGCTATATGTTGGTAGCGCTCTGTCTTGGACCTTTTGGGCTCGTCGGATTGGTTATCCAGTACATGTCGCATGCATTCGGTAAGTCGATTTTGTTCTCGAGCGCGGGCGGGATTATCGCCGTCCATCATGGTCTGAGAGATCTTAATAAGATGGGCGGATTGCACGATTCCATACCAACGCTCTCAAATGCAGCAGTAATCGGATTTCTGAACCTTGGTGGTATGTTGACAATAGGAATGATCGGTGAATTTTTCATATTGCGGGGTGTTGTAGAAACGTTCGGCATAAGTATGAAGAGCCTACCGATTCTCCTGGCTGTAATATTCATGTTCATTCTCTCGGTTTGGTATGGTTTCTATACTGTACGGAAGGTATTCTATGGTAAACCGAAGGACACGAAGAGGTTGGAGATAAGCAGATACTATTATGTGCCTCTATTTATAATAGGCATTGTCTCTGTATTATTTGTGTTCCCACCACTGTCAACTGCATTGATCCCTGGGCTTAACTCGCTCATTCAGACATTAATGGGGCTGCAAGTAGCAGCCGTAGGGGGTGTTTTGCCATGAGCAATGAGCTTATTTTCCTGCTGCTGTTCTTAGCTCCTGTTGTTAGCAGTATCCCTATTGCTTTAGCATACAAGAATAAGGGCTGGACAGATAAGCTGCCTTATCTATCGGTATTCGGTATCTTCATCTCGGTCGTGATGAGCATTTACATCCTTGTTAACTTAGATGGGCAGTACACTTACTCCTGGATACCAGATCTCGGAATAAACTTCGTTTTTATGATCGATTATTTAAGCAGCTATATGGGCGTTATAACAGCAGTTATAGCGTTCTTCATCGCTATTTACGGTCTTGAGTATATGAAAGGCGATTACAGACCAAGCTGGTACTGGTTCTGCTTCAACCTGTTCACGGCATCAATGCTACTCGTTGTGTATAGCGACAACCTATTTTTGCTCTTTGTGGGCTGGGAAGGTCTGGGCGCGGCATCATGGGGGTTAATCGGACACTGGTTCAGAGATGACGATGATATAGCGTATGTAGGTAAAGCGGGAAGGAAGGTGGGCCCGCTTGAATTTAGCTGGCCGCCGAGCTTTGGCGGTTGGAGAGCGATCTCGACGATAAGATTTGGTGATGTGCCGATGTTCCTAGCAATCGCAGCGATATGGGTATTCGCAGGAACTCTAAACATATCAGAGATAAATTGGCACACGCTTTTTATAACTCTTGGCGCTGCGGGGACAATAATTCTTATGGTGTGTCTACTTATGGGGCTATTCACGAAATCTGCGCAGGTTCCTTTCTGCGAGTGGCTCATGACTGCAATGACTGGTCCAACAACTGTTAGTGCACTCTTGCACAGTGCGACAATGGTAGCAGCAGGAGCGTTTGTATTCCTCAAGCTTACGTGGTATATTGAACCCTGGCACATGCATGATGTGCCCGGAGTCGAGTATGTGTTTATCTTCGTTCTCGCAATTGGGCTCTTATCTGGCTTCTATGGTGCGCTTTGTGGAACAGGGATGCGGGAGAGGAAGGTTCTGCTTGCATCGTCCACGATGTCAAGTATTGGTTTGATGTTTGCAGCGGCAGCCACTTCCTACTGGATAGAAATAGAAGTAGCAGGAATGAATTTGGCGTTGCTCGTTGCGTTCTGGTATATGGCGATCCATGCATTTGCAAAAGCGAGTTTGTTCCTTGTAGCCGGTCACTTGATTCATGGCACACACAGCAGGTTCCTATGTGGCGATTTCGAGTTTGGTAAGCGAATGAAAACCGCTTTTGCCGTTACTCTCATCGCCTCGTCATTCCTAGTGGGGATACCTCTGCTCACCGCTTACTGGGTGAAATCATCGATGGATGTACTATATGAACATCTCTGGCATCATCATGATATGACACTGCCACTTGTGCTTCTAATAGTTATTTCGTTACTCTATTCGGCAGTTCTTGCAAAGTTCCTCAGTTTGAACTTTATAAAGGGCGAGAAGCCCAAGCACGAACATTTGGAAGGTGGCGGGTTGATGAAACTAGGATACGTACTGATGGTAGCAATGCTTTTTGTAATCTCTTGCGGTATTATCCTTTTCGAGGAGGCTGAGCACTTCCGCCACGCAGGTGGCGAAGTGATGTCCATCGGAGTGGGTCTGGCAATATTTGCAGTATTTGTTGTTGCCGTATACAAGCCAAGCATAAGTGCTCTTTCCAGATTTGGCAGTTTCCTCAGCGACCGGATGTATCTACCATATCTTAACGATTATATACTACCGAAGATCGGCTTTTTCATTTCGCATATCCTTGATGATTATGTAAACCCTGCGATAGATGGATTCTTCAATACAAAAGTGATACCGGGCTTATTCGGCTGGACTTCACGAAGAGTCCGGTCTATTCAGTCCGGGTACCTCAGCAGGTACATCAACATCGTTCTTGGTCTTGTGATGATTATTCTCGTGATAGTAGTAATATTGGTAAGGGGGGTGTGGCAGTAATGGATTTGTCAGTGATGATGCTAGCGGCACTAGTAATTCTAACGTTATGTGCTGTTTTGTCATATATGTATCGTGATTTAGGGCTCATAGGTGCGATAGTAGCAGCTATAATAGCGTTTTGGGCTGTTTCAAGTGCAAACCCAGAACTCACAATTTATTGCGCTTTTGTATTCGTAATCGGTATCATCAACCTGGTTTCGTTAAAAGCGATAAAGAGTGTGATTCAGGGTGTTGACTACGGCTTAGTAGGGCTGATGATACTTGCAACCATGTACATTTTTACTACGCAGGACCTTGCAATGATCCTGGTAGCATTTGTTCTCGTTTCCGTACCAACTTATATCTTAGTTATGATTAGAGAGGGCGGCACAAACGTAGAAGTAGGTATCAAGTATATTACGTTTATGGTTTTAGCAACCGTTCTGTTTTTGATCGGTGCGGTTATCTTAGCATACACAAAGAGTGCACCTAACGCTATACTCTACATACTTGGCTACGTGATGCTTGTATTAGGCTTGAGTATAGAAGTGGGCGTTGCACCGTTACACGAATGGGTACCGGATGTATTCACAAGTGCAGACCCTATACCAATGTCAATTATAGCTTCTCTTGCAAAGATCGTTCCCTTTATCGTAGCTCTGTGGGTACTAATTTATAGTGCTTGCGATTTAACAGCATCAATAACAGTCTTTACTGCTGTGCTTGCAGCTATATCTATGTTTACCGGTAATATAGGTGCATTAACCTCAAAGGAACCTGCTAGAGTGCTTGCATATTCCACTGTTGCCAATATGGGCTATATTTTAACCTGCTTGGTAGTGGCTATAAATCCGGAGCCCGCGTTCATCTGCTTTGCACTCGTCGGTGTAGTGCTCATGTTGTTTGCGAACGCAGCGGGAAAGATAGGGTTCTTCAATGCGATAAAGGGTAAAGGCGCATATTCACCGCTGATGTATCTGCTTGCTTTCTCTTTCATCGGCTTGCCACCGCTAATGGGATTCTGGGGTAAATTCTTCATTCTCGCCTCGCTGGTTAATGTTGGGCTTTTTCTGGGTGATGCCGGGCTCATCTATTACATATTAGCTGCAATAGTGGTTATAAATTCCGCTATATCCGTTCCGTATTACCTGCGGCTCGCACGTGATCTTGGCGGTGAATGGCAGCTTAATCTTGCAAACGTCATTTCGCTCGTTGCAGTAATAATAGTTTTTATTACCGTTGCATTTGTACCTGTTGATTGGTTCGTAAACAGTATGACGGTCGTGGCACAAACGATAGGAGTAGTAATATAGGAGTAAAAAATGATAGAGGCTATCTTGTTAATCGGAGTAATATTATTGATCTGTGTGCTGGTAGATGGGATACTACTCGCGCTCGTTAAAATATTGCCGCGATATGATCTGACAGAGATAAAAACGATGAGGTGGGAAGCAGGTAATCCGCCAATGAAAAACCCTAAATATGCGCTCCCAATGCAGTATTTCGGGTATATGTTCCTGTTTATGGCTGCGGAACCAATAATTGTCATTCTGTTCCTGTTCGCAGCATGTCCGGGCTTAAACTTTACGGTGATTCTGCTGCTATCTATGCTGCTGCTCTTACCTGCGATATATGTAGGGTATAAGATAGCGGGGGTAATGGCAGATTCAAAGCTACAAAAAAGTTAAAATATAAGTAGTGTAGAGGTGAAGAGAAAACAAAAATGGAAGACTATAAGAACGCGAATGTACGCAACCTCAATTCAGGGATACTTTCTCCATTCAGGAGATGGTCATCGAAGTGGAGCCTATGGCCTTGCCACTTCATCACCTCTTGTTGTGGCGTTGAGCTCGCCCATGCATTTGCATCTGGCTATGATGGTGAGCGGTTAGGCACGTTGAACTTGGGCATTTCGCGACAGTCAAATTATATCATAATAGAAGGTACGATAACAAGGAAGATGGCGAGGGCACTGCAATTTGTGTGGGGGCAGATGCCAGACCCGAAGTTTGTGAACGTGATAGGTGCCTGTGGTCAAAGAGGTGGAATATTCTGGAACAGTTATAATATAACTCATCCTTCGGATATAGTACCGGTAGATGCGTTTATCCCCGGCTGTCCAATAACGCCGGAAGCTCTTTTGAGGGGTGTGAGGGCAACTCAGGACAAGATCGTGGGGATAGACAGGAAGACGATAGATTTTAAGAGAGTGGAGCTGCCGTTTGAGAAGCAACTGGAAGAGCGGATGGTACCGACTTCGCCGAAGATATTTGCTCCGACACCGGCAATTAAAGTGGACGTTGGACGTGATGTGGACTGGGGCGAAGAGCTGAAGGAGAATCTAAAACGAGATCTTAACGGCCTTTATGAATCCATAACGATTACCGACACGAACTGTATAGCGATCAAAACGACACGAGAGAACCTGAAAGCGGTTGCACAGAAGCTCCGGGATCAGATGAAGGTGGACCATGTGAAGAGCGTGAATGTGATAGAAGTACCACATGAGCGAAAATTTATTGTAGAATATATAGCATCAAGTTATACAGACGAGGCGTTGATGCCGGTACTCATAACGGTTTTCACTGAGATCGGACTGAAAGACCCGAAAGTAGATAGTCTTTCTCCTATCTGGGAGAGTGCAAATTATTCAGAACGCGAAATGCATGAGTTCTTCGGTGTTCAGTTTGACGGTAACAAAGGCATGGGGCGGAAGTTCGTCCTTGCTCCGGATACGCCGGATCTACCATTGAGGAAAGAATTCAAGATCGCCGAGGAACGCTACGTGTATGAAAAGGGCATGTCACTTGACGAGTGTATGGTGCCCATAGAGCCGCCAAAGGACTTGTACACCCCAATTCCCGAAGAATTCATCGAAGGCGCATATGATAAAGATGAGATAGTAGTTCCAATAGGTCCGCATCATGCAGGAAGTGGGCATCTCAGGGTGACATTCAGGATAAAGGGAGATATAATCGTAGATGCTATTCCGGAACCCGGATTTGTACATCGGTCAATGGAGAAGATTGCGGAGAACAAGTTATATATCCAGAACGTGCCGTTATTTGAGCGATTGGCGATAAATGACCCGGTGAACATGAACTTAGGGTATGTCCGGACGTTAGAGAATGCGTTAGGGATTGAAGTACCGGAAAGGGCGCAGTATTTAAGGACGATAATGGCAGAACTGTCGCGAGTAGAAGCGTTCTATTATGATGCCGGGATATTTTCACTCTTCTTTGGTCATACCACGGGCTTCATGTATGCTATGGCGATCCGGGAAATGGTAATAGAAGTATTGGTGAAAATTTCGGGCTCGAGAAGTGCTCCTTCATTCCTGGTACCAGGCGGAATGCGGCGAGATATTACGGATGATGTGCTCAAAGTAATAGATAATCTCACTTTTGCAATACACAAAAGGATGAAGAAGTTTGAGGATATATTTGTGTATAACCCTGTGACGATAGCAAGAGCGAAGGGTGTGGGCGTACTGACGAAGGCGGATGCGATACGTTGCGGTATGGTGGGTCCGTTTTTGAGAGCGTCAGGTGTAAATTACGATCTCAGAAAGATAGCACCCTATGAAGCTTATGACAAGCTCAATTGGGAAGTCACAACGGGCGATGACGGTGATTGTCTCGGGCGGTTCCTAGGTAGGTTAGCGGAGATAAAACAAAGCATACGGATAATAAAGCAGGCGGTAGACGCGGTGAAGCGGATACCGGGGCCGATATTGAGTGATGATGTGCTCGGCGAATACAAAGAGGCGGCAAATGATATAAAGGGTAATTTCTTCCGCGTTTTTGGTAATCTGGTTCTTCCAAAAGGTGAATGGACTACTGTTACCGAAGTGGCTAGGGGCACGTTGTTATTTTCTATTATGAGTGATGGCGAGTCAAATGTACCATACCGTGTGAGGGTGATAAGTCCATGCTGGATGAATTTAAGGGGGTTTATGGAAGCGTTAAAAGGAGAACGTTATGCGGACTTCTGGGCGGTATATGGTAGTTTCGGGTACTTCCCGCCGGAGGCGGATAGGTAAAGAGGTGCAGAAAAAATGATAGAAATGAACGAGCTAATGGAGATGGTGAAAATAAACGAACTCATGAACATAATAGTGAACAACGAGGGCATAATGAGCCACCAGCTGGATGTCCCACTACTTCAGCCGCTTATCTAGCCAATGCTCGGACTGCCAGTGATAAATAATTTAATTGCTCTTTTGCTCTGGGAATCGTTCTTTGTATTGATAATCATGCCCGGTTTCGCTGTTCTGGGTACTCTGCTGCTCATTTTGCCCTGGATAGAGCGTAAAATGGTTGGTCGGATGCAGTGGCGTGTGGGCCCGCGAGAAATATCGCCACGGACGCGCGGTATCATACAATTGCTTGCTGATTCGTTACGGTTCCTGTTTCAGGAGGTTATTATACATAAGGATGCGCATAAGCGTTATTTCTTGCAGTTCCCGTTCCTTTATTTCATACCTGTGCTCCTACCGCTACTGTTTATTAATGCCGGTACTGCCGGTAGTCCGCTCGTTCCAATAGTGAGCGATTATGGACTACAACTAATGGTGGCGTTGATATGTTTGATGCCGGTGTTCATTTTGGGTCTCGGCTGGGCATCGAACAACAGGTTCGCATTTATCGGTACAGTTCGAGAGGCGTTCCTGTATTTCGCGTATGAGATCCCGTTTATTGTTGCTGTATTCGCAATGGTCGTCATGTATGGTACATCGAACTCTGTCGGGGTAGTGGATGCGCAAGCTGGCGGGTTGTGGGGGATAATTTTGAATCCCATTGCCGCACTCACATTTTTCATTGCCGCACTGATGGCTACTGCTCGGTTGCCATTTGATATCCCTGAAGCAGATCAGGAAGTATCATTTGGACCTTTTGTCGAGTTTTCCGGGATTGCATTTGGGCTTGCTTATGTGATGGGTTATGAGAAGATGTATGTACTCAGTGCGCTCATGACCATGTTATTCCTTGGCGGTGGTAGTGGCCCGATGATACCTGGTTTGGGCGAGGTTTCATACCTTATTTGGTTCGTGTTAAAGACCCTGATAGTTATGATAGTAGTGGTGAATCTTCGTGGCGTGTATCCACGTTATAGGCTGGATCAGGGTATGAAGATCGGCTGGAATGCAATGCTTATCTTAGCATTGGTTGCGGTGGCATGGTCATTAGTAATAGGGGCAATAATATGAAGAAAATAGCAACACCTGAATACGACATTAAAGAGAAGCTAAAGTGTCATGCAACTGCGCTGGCAACAGCGGCGAAAGAGGTTGTAGCGCCATTGAGCGTAACTACGCAGTATCCACGTGAGCGTAGGAAATGGCCCGACTGTTTCAGGGGTTATATCCTCTTTGACCCGGAGCGATGCATAAGCTGTTTTGAATGCTCGTTTGTATGTCCTGCGAATGCGATTTGGATGAAAGAGGCAAAGAGTGGGCGGTATTATCCTACGTTAGATTATGGTAAATGTATCTTCTGCCATTTCTGTATTGATTCATGTCCCGGGGGTGCTTTAAAGACGACAAAGATTCATGATGTATCCTATACGACTATGGACGAGATGTTCACGGATACGGAGGAGATGATAGCGCCGCCGGAGATAATACGTGAGGATGAAGGCTATGTGGAGTATGAGATAGATCGGGATGATCTCACATTGAAACGGACAAAGGGGCAGGATAATCTTATTGTTGATGTTGCTCCGTCGCAAGGTGTGCCGATGGTGAGTGTGTGCGTGGATAGTGGGAGTTGCATTGCATGCAAGATCTGCGAGAAGGTATGCGAAAGCGGTGCGGTTTCCTGGGCTCTGGATGATGTGAAGGATGTAATTAGGATGGCGATAGATTCTGAGACGTGCACTGGGTGCGGATTGTGTGTTAAGGAATGCTCGATGCAGATATTGCGGCTGGTACGGAAGTAAGGACGAAGAAAAAAATCGAAAAGTTTATACGCCCTAGATAACATCTTGACATAGTAAAAGTCACTGTCCCCGAAAATATAAGATGAATAAAATGAAGAGGGTTTTTTCGTTTTGTCGCAGTTTTGGTGATGGCTACGATCAGATTTACTTCGGTGGCTTCTGCTGGTATTACTCTAAAAGTGATTTACACGTAAAAAAGTAAAAAAATGCCACAATATTGTCAAGGAAAAACACATATAGCTGATACCCGAAGAAAATTCATGAACCCGGACGTCAAGTTAGAGAAGCTGAGAGACATAGCGGAAGAGGACATTGTGAGATTACTTGCACACCGTGCTCCAGGAGAAGAGTACAAGAGTATTCATCCACCACTGGAGGAGATGGAAGAGCCGGATTGCGCAGTTCGTCAGATGGTAGAGCCAACAGAGGGCGCAAAAGCAGGTGACCGAATAAGATACGTGCAGTACACCGATTCGATGTTCTTCTCACCGATAACGCCTTATCTGCGTGCACAGTCTGCGTTTAACAGGTATAGAGGTATAGACCCTGGAGTGCTATCAGGGAGAACAATCATAGAAGCGAGAGAGAGAGAGACATAGAGAAGATAGCCAAGGAAGAGGTCGATTGTGAGATGTACGATACTGCAAGGACCGGACTGAGAGGAAGGACAGTGCACGGGCATGCGGTTCGACTGGACGAGAACGGTATGATGTTCGATGCTCTGCGGAGATGGTCAGTAGATGAGCGCACAAAAGAAGTTACATACGTGAAGGACATGATCGGCGGTGCGATGGACAAAGAGGTAGTAATGGGAAAGCCACTGCCAGAATCAGACCTGCTGAAGAGAACGGCCATGTACAGGAATGCGCAAGGCGGTGTCTGGCAAGAAGCAGAGGACCCGGAGTCGATGGATGTATGCGCGGAGATACACTGGAAGAGAACTGTTGGCGGGTTCCAACCCTGGAGGAAGATGTCCGAAATAAAAGGAGGGAAGAAGGATGTAGGTGTAAAGCCCCTGAAACTATTTGTACCGAAAGGTGGTCATGATCATGATGGAAATTATACTTGTATCGTAGATTCTACTTGTATAGTGGAATCTCGAAAAGAACCTGAACCTTGTGATGCTATAATTCTTCACCCGGCTTTGGGATTTCCTGGGGTCGTTGAATCTGAAGGGAATTTAAGAGTAATCTTGTTAGCAAAAAACAGTGTTGATACTGATTATTTTAAAACTCATTGTCTATCGTATTGTACCTGGGAGAAAAAAGATAATAATAATAATAAAGCTCGTGAATATTTAAATATAATTCAAAGTTGTAAAACGTATGGTGCAAATCCTTCAGAAGGAAAGGGAGAAGGATATGTTATCAATAATAGCTATCGATTATCAAAGGCTGTCTATGATGAATACTGTAAGGAAGATTACAATAAAGTAGTGATTCTGGAAGTCAAAGCGCCCCAGAGTGAAGGACTGTATCACCTCGTCTCATTCGATGGAGAGAGCGAAGTGATGCGTGAGATGCTAGATGAAGCTGATAGAACACGAGTAATGGTGAATAATGAACAAAAGCAGGAGGAAACAGACAAACTCGTTAAGCTTTATCATCCATTTAAAGTGTTCAAAAAAAACACAGAATATCTCAATATTGCCACTTTAGCAGATACACATTTAGCAATGAGATGGTATGAATATTATCTTAAAGCGTCAAAAAAGGGTATTGCTGGGTTTTGCAATTACAATAAGGTTTTCGTGGAGATTATGGATAAAACCAAAAGTGACGATACTCATATAACTTTTATCTTAGGGGACCTTATTGACTATAATAGAGGATTTGATGGAAAGTCGGATTTTAGAAATATAGATAAATATGTAGAAAATCGAAATTGGCTTCTTTTTTATCACTTATTATTAGAGAACTATCCTCAACCTATTTTTACTGTTCTTGGGAACCACGATTACCGGATAAATCCTTATCAACCATTGCCAAGAAAGCCTATTATTGGGGGTGAAGCTCATAATATAGCATATGATCTTAACCTAACTCGTAGAGAGGTGTGGGAGGAGATCTATGGGATGGACGATAAAGTTCACGCTGCTTGCGGGAGTGTTTTAACAACAGACTGGAAATCAATATACTGGTACACCTTTGTTATTAACCCTTTCTTGGACTATACCTTAACCTATCGGGATCAGACTTTTGCAATGCTTGATTGGAATAGGGAAGAGGATATCGAAGCCCTGCTCCCTTGGGCGGCAAATAGTTTATCAAAAGAACAATACGAAATATTAACGAATTGGAAAAATACGAATAAAGATAAAATAATTAAGGTTGTAGGCTTCCATCAAACTTTGTATAATCCCTGTGATGAGGTGGGTTCTAAACAGCTCAAAAAGGGTGAAATCTATAGTGATGAGAAAAAAGAGACCATCCCTGTTGGCATTTATGGTAAAAAGGGATGCGATCCCGGACATGTGCTTGTATATTGTTTTGGAGGAGGTTTACTTATCCCTCATCATCTCATGAATGGTACATTTTGCAAGCGCCGGAAGGAATTTATCAAATTTATAAGGGAAGATAAAAATATAGTTAATCTTATTCTATCTGGTCATTGCCATCGACAGGGGATTTATCAGATAGAAAATGATAGTGTACGCCAAAAAGCGGTTGATGAAGAGTGTGAGTTTGATAATACAAACCCTGTAATTGTCACGATGAATTCTAGTGGACCTGTCGGGTTCAAAAATATCGAGGGAATATCAAAAGAGAAAGAGGGTTCCAGGCATATAAAACTTGTTGCACCAAGTTACACTAAAATTTCCTTTAATTCTAATGGTAAAAAAATCAAAATAGTAAATCCTAAAGATTCAACAAAGATAAAAGTTCGTGAAGTGGTCCAAGATAGCAAAAAATATGGATTCACTGAGAGGTTCGAAAAAGGTATGAACATGGATGTTTATCTCCAGTTTAAAGCATTTGATGAAACAACAAAATTATATAAACCAATTCCTGCAGAATCGGAAATTGAGGTTAAGGTTTGGGATTATGATGACTTTTTGAGAGGCGAAAATGAGCATATCGGCAGTGGTACAATTATGAGAGATGGAAAAGTACATATCCCTGTACAACATAAGGATGAAACAAAGCCAGATATATTTTTTGAGGTGGTGCTTAAAGATAGATATTTGTTTAGCTGGGATAATGTTCCCGGAAGCGACAACGAGAGACTCATAAGGTTTCTCTGGGATGATCTCGCTATTTGGTGGGCGGAGAAAGCAAAAATCGAAAAATCCTGTGATTTGAGGACCATAATTATTTCTATGGACAATCACTCAGCCAAAATAATTATGGATAAGAAGAAGGAAAAAGCGACTTTAGATGGCATCAGCCTAAAAGTGGATAAGAACGGCAAGCTATACAAAGTTACGGAGATTTTTGGGAAGAAATACGAAAATAACTGGTGTTCAAAAGGACATACAAGTACAGACGGCATATGGGGATATTTCGATGATTATGAAGGAGATAAGATTGGTACACTACAGAAGCCCCTGGTATTTGAGATAGGGCACAAGGGAAGAAGTTCAGGTCAAGGTCTCACGGTATCCCTCCAGTTCAAAAATAAAAGCACAGGTGGCCCATTGCCACCTGGTATTACAGTGGAAGTATGGGACTCCAATGTCCTGCTGGGTTCCGGTATAATCAGCAGTAATGGGCGGGTTTATATATCCATAAGGGACAAGGGAGGTGACAACCCGGATGTGTTCTTCAAGGTGAAACTAGCTGGTAAGACCCTTGGCGGGAAAAAAGTTGATAAGGATTGGGTGTCGCGTGGTAATGTTAGCACAAACGGCGTGAGTGGCTACTTCGACGATTATGAGGGAGATACCTTAGGTTCTAAGAATGATCCGCTTGTCTATGTGATTGATATATGAGGAGATGCAAGAGACTGTCCAACAACTCAAAAACAGGAGAATAAGAGCGGTAAATAGAGCTTTAAACCCAAAAAGAAGCAAAATTTTTGGTGCCAAAGGCAATTGTGAGACCGCTCTGGAGGGCTGAAAAATAAATTATTGTGTAATGCTTAACATAATCAAAATTTTCCTTATGCTGAGCGGTATTATAAAGGAGGTGGAACGTATGCAGATAAAATATTCGCCTGATGCTGATGTTCTATTGGTGAAGTTAAGGGAAGGAAAACTCGTTGATTCGATGGATATTGGGGAAGGATTAATTGCTCATTATGCTGAGGATGGTAGCGTACTTGAAATAGAGATACTGGATGCGTCAAAGGTTGTGGAACTGAAGGATTTTAGTTTTTCTTTGGAAGGTATATTTACAGTGATAAAGCACCGAATGGTGGATGTTGAAGTATGAAAGCAAAATTGTTTTTTGCTGTTTTTGTGATGCTTTTGGTTCTATCGTGTTTATGCATAAGCGAGGTGGGTGCTCATCGCTTGCATGTAGTTCATAGGATAAGCGAAATAGAAATAGAAGCTTACTTTGGGGGTGGGACTCCATGTCGTGATGCAAATGTAAAGGTGTATGGCAAAGAAGGGTTTTTGTATATAGAAGGGGCTACAGACGATGAGGGTAAGTTTGGTTTCCCGCCAAAGATCGGTATGGGTGAGTACAAGGTGGTGGTTGAAGCACCAGGTCATAAAGCAGAAACGGTGATAAACTTAACAGGAGTTACACCCCATGAGAATTATCTTCTACCAACCCCTCCACCAGAACAGCCAAAAGCCACATTTTGCCAAGATCGAACTGGAATGAACGCACACTGGCAGAATTGGGCAGAGATGTTCCCCGATTACCGCGATAAACTAAAAACCTTCGGAATCGTCAGAGACCAAGCCTGGTGGATTGGCTTAGAACCACTGGATTTAGAAGGTGATGAATGGCTAAAAGCGAAATGGAGTTACCCGTATTGGCAAACTGCACCTTGCGGCAGAACGGATTTTTACGACTCAGGCTATGACAATCTAGTCAAAATGTATCAAGATGCCTACTCTCCCGACTTACTACTCATACTCAGCATAAAAGATACCGATGTCGCTTTTGATATTAACGATATAACCGCAGAGCAGTACTACGATTACGTTTATCACGTAGTGGAACGCTATGACGGAGATGGAATAAATGACATGCCAGGACTAAAACGCCCAGTTATCTTTTTTGAGCTTGGCAACGAAGTGGATTGCAAAAGAACACGTCAGGATGTGAACCATGATTACATGTCGCCAGAAGATTATGTCCGCAAAAGACTGATTCCAGGCTACAAAGCAGCAAAAGCCGCAAATGCTAATTGCATCGTTATGTGCGCAGGGCTGGGCATGGAGAGCAACATTGCGGGCGATCACGTTGGACGATTCAACACCGATTACCTGGAAGCGATGTACCGTGAGATAAAGCAGAATGACGGCTCTGCGTATAACTACTACATGGACAAGGTCGCTATTCATTATTATTCCGAGTATCAGAACCCAGAAAAGATCGAACAGAACATAGAACAAGTCAAAACGGAGATAGTGAACAACGAAGGAAAAGAAAAAGCTATTTGGATAACGGAATTCGGATTCCCAACAGGCGCAAATAAAGATGGTGGATTTGTATATAGCGAGGAGAACCAGGCAAGCGTATTGACGCGGTATTTAGCGCTGATGTTCGTAAATGGAATTGAACGGACAGTGATATTCAATCTCAAAGATGAGGAAATGGCGGTGGTGCTGAGCGTGGATTCCGAGGATGCTTATCTGGTGGATATGGGTGGGGAAATAACCTCCCCGCAGGTGTATAATGGTTCGGTAATGGTGACAGCAGGTGAAGAGCCGCAATATCTTGTTGAAATGTGATCGCTACATAGATGAAACAAAAAACTGAAAATGTTGATGTGAACAAGCGATTAGGTCAGAGAATAGTTTTGATAAAACAATCGTTTATGTGTCAAGTTCACGTAACCATATCTTTATATAGCTGGATCGGGTAATGTTAAGTGGAGGAGAGGAGAGAAATGGGAGCATTAATTTTTTTTGTGAAGATTGGAGAAGAGGGCAAAATTGAATTACCGGAATTGAGGGAATTTACGGGAAGAAAAGCAGAAATTGTAATACTTCCTCCGAAGGATGAAGACATTGAAGACCTAATTATGGCTTCGGAAAGCAGTTTAGATTTTTGGGACAATCCGATAGATGACGAGGTATGGAATGAGGTATAAGTTAAAGCAAAGAGATATAGTTTTAATAAAATCTATTCTTTGAGTCAGTTAATCGTAGTGAAGAGATTAGGCAAGATTAAAGAAGCGACTTTTGAGAGCATTATCGCTCTTTTAAACAGACTGATGGCTTCGGCGGAATAAGCACAAAGCGACTCCTGCAACCAAAAAAATGTTTAACCGGAAAATATATAAAATCTCAGTTCAAAGGCTAGAAGTGCATCCTAAGAAAGAGTATAAACCTGATAGCTAAAATCGCTTTTATGATATTGGCAATTTTGGTTGCGGTGGTAATGGTCGTAAGTTGTGTGATGCCTTGTATCATGGTTGATGATTTATATACTCACGAAGGGCAATGAAATTCGTATCATATCAAAAGAGGTGTAGAAATAGATTTTGAATTTTAAAGTGTGTGATAAGAGATAGAAGAAAAAGAAATGTTTACATGGTTTTGTCTTTTCTGCATGTATTTATATATAAAAAGAAAACAATCTAAAATTAGAGGTTTCCTATGACTTACGATGATGAGGACGAATCATTCGGTTTCTATGACGGTGAGTGCCAAGTATGTGGTTTTTTTGGTCGTGTTGATGACCTACTTCTTTGCGAAGAATGCGCAGGAAAACTGGAACGTGATTTAATTCGTCAGCGCGATTGGGCCTATTCCATAAATGCATATGGCGTCCCTGCTTCTAAGCTCGAAGAATTACGTAGCCGAGTCGTGGCGCAATACGGGAAAGAACTTGAGCTTATCGCACCAAAAGAGGAAAAGAAGAAAAAGAAAAAACGGAGCGGTAAAATCCAATAACCTGTCGCTCCAACTGAATTTTGCTCCACAACAGGCAAAAGTGGCTGAGCTTTTCGTTATAAAACTTCTTTCAAAGAGATTGTACCTAAGAAAAATCAATACTATTATATATTAACATCATACTTATTTATCTATATGGAAGAAACAATTGTAGATACTGATGGTAGAATAGAGATTCCCGAGTCTATTAGGAAGAAATGGGAAATCAAAGAAGGTACGGTTATCCGCATTGAAGAGAAAGATAGTGAAATTCTACTAAAACTTAAGAAAAGAGTTAGTTTAAAAGACCTGTGTGGGCTAAGTCCTAAACGAACAGGGAAACCAAAATGGGCGACAGCAGAGGAGATAAAGAGTATCTGGGGGTAGATACAAATGTTTTGGTGCCCTTCTTAGACAAGCAGCATCCCGACCATTCAGAAGCAAAAGAGTTGCTGTCCTTTCCTAATACCGCTACAAACCCAACTGTTATTCATGAAGCTTATCACACACTGGTTTACGCCCAGAAATGGGATAGGAAAGAGGCAATGAATACGCTAAATGACTATATTAATCTCGATACAACGCTTTTCTTGAACCAAACGAAGGAAATCACAAAACTCGGGCTATATATTGGATTAGAATATCCTTTGGGCGGTAGGGACTGTTTGATAATGGCGAATTTTCTGTCTAATCGTATAGAACAGATAGTGACTTTTGATAAAGCATTGCTCGATCTCGAGAAGCTCACAATTGATGGAAGAACTCTAGGGATTATAGCTCCACGGGACATCTAACACCTGCTGTACCGACATTTTTCTGCCTTGTCAGGTATTTTGAACTCGGCAACGAAGTATCAGAACCCGGAAAAGATCGAACAAAACATAGAACAAGTCAAAGCGGTGATATTGAGCAACGAAGATAAAGACGAACCTATTTGGATAACGAAAATCTGATTCCCGACAGGCGGGAATAAAGATGGCGGATTTGTGTACAGCAAGGATAATCACGCAAGCGTATTGACGCGGTATTTGGCGTTGATGTTCGTGAATGGGATAGAAAAGGCGTTGATATTCAATCTTAAGATTATGATAGGGGAAGAAGTATAAAGATTAAAAGAATAAATGATATATTTGAAACATATATATCAAAATTGTAAAACAAGAGGTGCGATTATGAGTCAAGAAGTGGAAGTAAAAGTGGAGAAGAAGTTCGCATTGCACATCCCAAAAGCTATTGCAGAGCGGCTTGATCTGAGGGAAGGGTGTACGATGAGCCTCTGTATTGAGGATAACAAGCTCATTTTGGAGCCAAATAGGATAAAACACGCTGTGGAGCTCGCAGTAAAAGAAAAAAAATTCGCATCTGTTAGCTTTGAGGAAATAGAAAAGATAAGCCAAGAGGAACAGGGCAAATATGAGAATCCTCTTTGACACTTCTTTTTTGCTACCTTCTCTCGGTGTTGAGGTTACAGGGGCAGCGGAAGCACTCGAAAATCTTGAAGGGAATGATTTCTACTACTCAATATTCAGCATTCTTGAATGTTCGTGGATTTTTATATCTCTCGAAAGGAAAAAAGTTGCGATTGACATGGAGACTGTCGAGATATGTTTATATAGCATAGAACGTAGCTATAGACGTGTTATTGAGAACGCAGAGGTCTTCATCGAAGCCCTGAAGTTGAGAAGGGCTGGGCATACGGACTTCTTGGATTGCTTGCTCTATGCGATTTCGCTCAAAGAAGGCTTGAAATTTTTGTCATTCGATGCAGAACTCAAAAAATTTGTGCGGGGAAAAGGGTTTGAAGATGTCTTTTTAACTATATAGCTAATCTTTTGGCAGAACTGTGTTCTACGACTCAAGCTATGATAATTTGGAACTTGGGCAACGAAGTATCAGGACCCGGAAAAGATCGAACAGAATATAGAACAAGTCAAAGCGGTGATATTGAACAACGAAGGTAAAGAAAAACCTACTTGGATAACAGAATTTGTATTCCCAACAGGCGGAAATAAAGATTTTTTGTATAGCGAGGAGAACCAGGCAGGCGTATTGACATGGTATTTAGCGCTGATGTTTGTGAATGGTTCGGTAATGGTGACGGCGGTGGAAGAGCCGCAGTATCTTGTTGAATTTAAACAATCGCGAAACAAGAAAGGATTTGAATATGTTGTGGTCACAAAAGGGCAGATAGTGAGGGAAAAATACAGGTATCACAGGATGAGTGAAAATGATTTAAATGTATAGTCTTGCTGGAACAGAATCACAAAAAGAGAAAAAAAGGCGGGTACTGAAATTTATATTGAGCACAAATATTTACAAATATAGCATACAAAATGTTTCTTTAGTGGCGAGGTGGTAAAATGCCCGGCAAAAGCGTTACATTAAATGACGATTCTGCGGCTCATGATGTGTATGTATTCGCCAACAGGAATATTATTTTATGATGCGGTGACATAGAAGGAGTGGGGAAGAGAAGAGCAGGAAGAAAGATAAAAATGCCTAATAACGGTGCGCATTTGGGCTTTGAGCAGAAACTATGGAAAGCCGCAGACAAATTGAGAAGCAACATGGATGCCGCCGAATACAAACACGTTGTATTAGGTTTGATATTCCTGAAGTACATCTCGGATTCTTTCGATGAGCGACACGAGCAGTTACAAGAACAGGTAAGCGAGGGTGCAGACCCAGAAGATCGTGATGAATATAGCATGGAAAACATATTCTGGGTTCCCGGTAAAGCAAGATGGAGTTATCTGCAAAAGAACGCTAAACTGCCAGAGATAGGGAAAATAATTGACGATGCAATGGAATTAATAGAGAAGGAAAACCCATCACTAAAAGGTGTGCTGCCTAAAGATTATGCCCGGCCTACTTTAGATAAAAGAAGGTTGGGCGAATTAATTGACCTTATCGGGACTATTGGCTTGGGCGATTATGAAAGCAGATCAAAAGACATTCTCGGCAGGGTATACGAATATTTTTTAGGCGAGTTTGCCAGTGCAGAAGGCAAAAAAGGTGGACAGTTCTACACGCCAAAGAGTATTGTTAAAGTTCTTGTTGAGATGATTGAGCCATACAAAGGTCGGGTTTATGACCCTTGTTGTGGTTCAAGCGGGATGTTTGTCCAGAGTGAAAATTTTATACGTGCGCATGACGGACGGATAGAGGATATTCATATCTTTGGGCAGGAGTCTAACCCTACAACGTGGAAACTCAGCAAGATGAATCTGGCTATTCGCGGCATTGACGGGGATATTCAACTTGGAGACAGTTTCCATAACGATTTGCATAAAGATCAGAAAGCCGATTTTATACTCGCTAATCCGCCATTTAACATGAGCGATTGGGGCGGAGAGCATCTAAGGGATGACGCAAGATGGAAATATGGCGTGCCGCCAATAGGCAATGCTAATTTTG
>QENH01000181.1 GCA_003336485.1 Candidatus Methanophagales archaeon | reverse complement strand
GCTGTGATAAATCAACACGCGCTATTGCGTCGTTGACGTGATAGGCAAGAATTCTCCATGTGGATTCTTCATGAATCTTGACTCTCCTTGCTACTGACGCAACGGACATTTCTTTACCGAGGGCAACAACATCCTCCTCGAAAAACGATGTGAATCCGGTATCCGATCTTGACCAGGGAATGACTACGGTTTTTGTGCCATGCTCTTCGCATTTCGTCCTTGGGACTCTAGCGTGGATATAAGATTCATAATGGAATAGAGGCAGATGTCTCCAACTCCTATCTTTTGTGTCGTGTATTTTACATGATTTATTGCAAATCGGACAAGCGAACTCACTACCTTTAATGAAATCGAAATAGACATCTATCCGTTCTTCTGATGTGTTCAGTTCAACGCTTTTCACAAACCATGGAGATGGTACCCCCAGCGTAATCTCCATAAGCTTTTTATCATCCATATGCTTATATGATAAGTGGCGTAATTAAACTTACCCACACAATCTTATGGAGAACCATAAATTCTAAGTGTTTGGTGCGAACTATACAAATATTTCAAAATATTTATTATATGATACCTGCCATAATACATAAAATGAAGATGAACCCTGATGAAGAGAGGGCTAGGCAATCTTATCTTTTCAAGAAAGCGTGGGCTGATTTGAGCAGTTTAACACCCGAAGAATACCTGGAATTTATCAATATTGACCCGGTAGAGCTAGGCCTACTGGCACTAACGCATACAGATGAGCCAGTTGACGAGACCTTAAATAGACTGCTAAAAGGTAAATGGGGTACGAAAAAATAACGCTATTAAACTAATGCGAGCCACACATACGGAAGAAAATTTATCGTGAACTATATCACTCATTGGGTCTCCCCCTTCGTTCTTTTATACTCACATAATTACGATTGTATTCTTCAAGCAGACCTTCATCAGCAAAACTGAAATACACATTATCGCCTATAATAATATGGTCAAGAACAGTAATTTGCACGAGGTTACACGCATATACCAGATCCTCTGTTATCGCCCGGTCGCTCCTCGAAGGAGAGGGGGTCGCCGAAAGGATGGTTATGCACGAATATAAGCGAAGCGGCTTTCTTATTGACTGCACTCTTCACTATCTCGCCGCGGATAGACCGAACTTGCGTTTAATGTCCCTTCAAAGAGATTCACAACGTCAATTGTCTGATTCGCACTATCTAAGAAGATAACCTTAAATATCTCGGTCTTCAAATCCCGCATCGTTAGATACAGGTAATCAAATACCTCTTTCGAGTTCCTTACTTTAGTCACCGATTTTATTTTCTCCTTCAAATATTCTTCCGCCAATGCCTGAACAGCCTTTATCTGTGCTACTTTCGCTGCCCCCACACCCGCTATATCCATGAGTTCCGTTTTATCCGCTTCAAATATGCCTTTCACACCTCCAAATTGCGTGAGAAGGTCATTTGCTATCACGATCGCGCTTTTTTCCCGGTATACCAGAACGCAGAAAGATAGCTAATAGTTCGGCGGTGGTTGGTTTAGAATAACCATAAAGAAGTTTCTCACGCGGGCGCTCTTCCGTCCTCAATCGCTTTAATTGGTGTGACGAGCGCAAAGAAGTAACCCATTCTTTCTTGTATGCGGCCATAGCAGAGGGCATCCACAGAAAAATCCCTCTTTCCTGTTCTACAATTGAACCCTCACTAAGTAGTAGATTTATTATCTTACCTATTAAGCCTTTACTCTCGCCACACGCCCAGATGTCACTTTTCGAGAAGGATTCGGTCTTTACGAGTTTTTGGACTATTCGCTCATATCTTCGTAGTCGTTCAACGTCCTTTATCGTATCGGGGCTAATTTCCATCCTACTTTACTCTACTATAAGCTACTCAAACTGTTCAATTAATCATTTTAGTGCACTACCATTATGATATTCCTGTATAGACTCTACCCCCACATCTCCTGACTTCACCGTCTCTATTCCCTCAACCGTTGCCATAGCAGCCGCGGTAGTCGTAATATACGGTATTTTGTGCTGTATCGCGGCTTTACGGATGTCGCTATCGGCATATTTACCTTTCCTTCCTGTCGGCGTATTTATCACCATCTGTATCTGGCCATTATAAATGTCGTCAGTGATATTAGGGCGACCTTCGTGCAGCTTCAGCGCCAGATCGGATGCGACACCATTCGTATCCAAAAACGCTTTCGTACCACTTGTTGCAAGTATTCGGAACCCTAATTTTTTTAGTCTTGTTGCAACCTCAAGAATATCCTCTCGGTCGTTATCAGTAACAGAAATCAGCACTGTTCCTTCAGCGGGTAATTTCATACCCGCTGCTTCCTGCGCTTTGTAAAACGCCAACCCAAATGATGATGCAATACCCATCACTTCGCCCGTACTCGTCATCTCAGGTCCCAGTACAGGATCAACATCATGGAACATATTGAACGGGAACACCGCTTCCTTAACACCGAAATAAGGTATCTCCTTTTTGACCATATCATCCGTGAGCAACTCTATCAACTTTTTACCTAACAGCACCTTCGTTGCTATTTTTGCTATAGGAACGCCAGTAACCTTACTCACTAACGGAACGGTTCGAGACGCACGCGGGTTTGCCTCTAAAATATATACCTTTCCTTCGGCTATTGCATACTGGATATTCATGAGTCCCACGACCTGTAGCGCATCGGCGATTTTCTTTGTATAGTCTTCTATTTCCGCAAGATTACGCTTTGAAATATTACGCGGTGGGATTACGCATGCGCTATCTCCCGAGTGTACTCCAGCAAGCTCTATATGTTCCATTACCGCGGTAACATAGACGTCATCGCCATCACAGATGGCGTCCACCTCAGTCTCGATCGCGTGCTCCAGGAATTTGTCTATTAACATCGGATATTCGGGACTAACATCGACCGCGGATTTTGCATAGTCCTGCAGCATCTTATCGTCATACACCACTTCCATGCCCCGTCCACCAAGCACAAAAGAGGGTCGCACCATCAAAGGGAATCCGATCTCCCGGCCAACTGCAAGCGCCTCCTCTACGGACCGCGCAGTGCCGCTTTCCGGTTGCGGAATGCCTAGTTTTGTTATTACGTCCTTGAATAGCTCCCGGTCCTCAGCCAGATGTATGCTATCAGGACTCGTGCCCAGAATCTTTACCCCTGATTCATAAAGCTCCCTTGCTATATTAAGTGGTGTTTGTCCGCCAAACTGCACGATTACGCCATCGGGCTTCTCCTTCTCGTAAATGCTTAATACGTCCTCGACTGTTAGAGGCTCGAAATAAAGTTTGTCTGAAGTGTCGTAATCTGTGGATACCGTTTCGGGGTTGCAATTGACCATTACCGACTCAAGCCCCACTTCTCGTAATGCAAACGCAGCATGGACGCAGGTATAATCAAACTCTATGCCCTGGCCTATGCGGTTAGGACCACCGCCTAAAATCATTACTTTGCGCTTTGGCGAGACAGTAACCGAATCGTCAGCATTATATGTTGAGTAATAGTAGGCGGCATCAGCACCGCTTACCGGTACAGGAGCATATGCCTCCCTCTTTCCTGCGTTGAGTCGCTGTGTGCGTATCTGCTTTTCCGTCATGTCCAGCAGTTGCGCGAGGTATCTGTCCGAGAATCCGTTTTCCTTTGCTCTTTTGAGCATGTCATCTGGCAGAACCTTACCGTAGTACTTCTTCAGCTCGCCCTCATAATCTACCAGCTCTTGCATCTGGCTGATAAACCATCTACCGATTTTAGTCATCTGATACAGCTCTTCGACCGACATCCCTTTGCGTAATGCTTCGTAGATCATGAAAATGCGCTCACTCGAAGGATCGGTTAATTTCGTCTTGAGTTCGGGCAGTGGAAGTGCGGCAAAATCATTTACGCCACCGATACCGTATCTTTTGGTCTCAAGAGAGCGAATAGCCTTCTGAAACGCCTCCTTGAAATTCTTACCTATGCTCATCACTTCGCCCACGGCTTTCATCTGCGTCCCCAGTACGTCTTGCGTCTGCGGGAACTTCTCAAAAGCCCAGCGTGCGAATTTGACGACTACATAATCGCCACTGGGTGTATATTTGTCTAGTGTGCCTTCTTTCCAGTATGGGAGTTCATCAAGGGTAATACCAGTAGCGAGTTTCGCTGATATGCGCGCGATAGGGAACCCTGTAGCTTTTGATGCTAATGCAGAAGATCGAGAAGTACGTGGATTGATCTCAATAACCACTACTCTGCCATCTTCCGGGTTATGTGCAAATTGTACGTTTGTTCCGCCCAATACGCCAATGGCATCAACGATCCTGTAAGAGAGCTCCTGTAACTTATTCTGCAGCTCTTTCTTTACCGTTAGCATCGGCGCTACACAAAAACTATCGCCCGTATGCACGCCCATGGGATCTACATTTTCAATAAAACAGACAGTAATCTTAGTACCTTTTTTATCGCGGATCACTTCAAGTTCGAGCTCTTCCCAGCCTAAAATCGATTCCTCTATGAGTACCTGACCTATTAAGCTTGCAGCGATACCGCGAGTAACAATTGTCTTCAATTCTTCTAAGTTGTATACAATCCCGCCGCCGGTTCCACCCATTGTGTATGCCGGTCTGACGACCACAGGATAACCCAATTCCTGTGCTATCTGCTCCGCTTCCGCGACCGAATAAGCGGGTGAACTCGTTGGCATTTGAATATCCAGCTTTGCCATTGTCTCTTTGAATGCTATACGGTCTTCACCGCGTTCGATCGCATCCGCTTCTACGCCTATCATCCGAACACCGTATTTGGCCAGTATCCCTCTTTTATTGAGTTCTGCAGAGAGATTTAGCCCTGTCTGACCACCAAGGTTGGGTAGCAACGCATCTGGTCGCTCCTTTGCTATTATCTGCTCCACGTTCGCCACAGTAAGCGGTTCGATGTACGTTCGATCCGCCATTTCCGGATCGGTCATAATGGTCGCGGGATTGGAATTGACCAACACGACCTCATAACCCGCCTCTTTTAGCGCTTTGCACGCTTGTGTACCAGAATAATCAAATTCGCAGGCCTGACCTATGATAATAGGGCCAGAGCCTATTACCAGCACCCGTTTGATGTTTTTGTCTTTTGGCATATTCTTAATAATCCTAAATATTTTTCAAGCTAAAAAATGTTTTCTTGTTGTACTATACTGTAATAGTTTCGGCCACAGAGTACACCGAGAGCACCGAGTATTTCCCATCCGTGTCCTCCGTGGTCTCGGTGGCCACCTATTTTGATTTTTTTCTTGCGATTCGTGCTGTAAACATTTCCCCTTATGTAGAGTACACCACATCTGCTCGCAATGCCTCTGATGCAAAGGCAAGTGCGGCATAAGCCCCCGCCTTTGTTAAACGAGGATACGCATCAATGATTTGCTCTACTGTTTCACCGGCTGCCAGTTTTTCCAATATTAATTCTACTGTGACCCTCGTACCTGTGATCACAGGCTTGCCCATCATCAATGTTGGGTCCGACTTAATAAAGTGCCGCCACTCTTTTATCATCGTTTGTTACCTCGGTAAATAATCATTATTTTTTGCACAAATAAAAAACTTAGTTACCGGCACTATTTCTATCCTAACACTGTCTGCCTCTATACTTCTTTCATCTCCACGGCAAACAACAAAACATTCCTTTATTTCCGCGTTTGTCTCACTCCTGATCAGACACTCCAAATTCATAGCCTCATCTTTGCTCAACGAAAGAGAGGGGTGCAAAGGGTATGCTTTTTTGTTCTTTCTACTCGTACTCAAAAAGCTCCCTCTCAAATTGCTAACACGTTTTATCAGGAAGGATAGCTCTAAATAGTTTAAAGCGTTTCTTACGGTCTTCTTGTGCCGCCACAAATCGCGTGAAAGAGACTCAATGTTCAAAATAACGCCTGGATTTTTAAAGATGTAGTCCGCTAAAATTCTAACTATTTCAACATCCTCTAACCGAAAACACTCGGGTATATCGCGGTAAATTATTCGCTCTGCGATGAGCTCCCGTACATATTCACGCGCTTTTGGCTCTTCCATTTCTAAGGTTTCTGGAAAGCCCTTGTACATAAACTCACCGAGCCGTATCTCAAGTTTTCGCCGGTATATCTCGAATTCTTCACGCGCCGGTATTTTCTCACCCCGGAACTTAAGAAATTCAGTAAAACTTAATGGGAGAAGATAGTGAAATCTTGCCCTGCCCGCAAAACTTTCCCTGCTCTTCTCCATTACATTTAACGATGCAGAGCCAGAAAGGATCAGCTTTACTCCTGGGTTCAAGTCGTACAAGACTTTAACCTTGTTCTCCCAATCTTCTAACTTCTCAAACCAATGATTATCTCGACAAAACGTTCTTCTAAAGTTTCCTTTAGTTTTGGGAACATGACCCTACGCTTCATTGATGGCGTATTGCTATCAATCGCTCCAGTTTCCCACCACGGGTTGAAATCAATTGCACCCATAAGTATACAATAGTGCCCAAATATACAATCTTTTCGGGTACTGTACTGTCCTAAAGTTGGACCTTCCGTTCTGGTAGGTATCACGCGAAAAAATTGTCGAGTTCATGTATACCCAACAAAAACAATTGCCCTTTTTATTCTGTGAGTATAGATTTTTCTTTGGTAAAAGGTTCATAAATTTTAAGAAAATGGCAAAGAAGTTTGCGTCTCGTATAGAGAACATAGAGATTTCCGGTATAAGGAAAGCATTTGAAGCGTTATCCGGTGATTTTTTCAACCTCGGACTCGGTGAGCCCGACTTTGATACCCCGGAGCACGTGAAAATTGCCGCTATGCAGGCATTAAAGTCCGGATTCACTTCTTATACCTCCAATAAAGGCATAGAAGAACTGAGAGATGCGATAAGCGCGAAGCTCTATCGTGACAATGACCTCACCTTTAGCCCTGATGAGATGATAGTCACATCCGGTGCAAGTGAAGCGTTACATATTGCTATCCATTCAATCGTTGACCGTGGAGATGAGGTGCTAATCCCAAATCCCGGGTTTGTCTCTTTCGCCGCACTGACGGAACTGGCAGAAGGGAAACCGATAGGTGTCCCTTTAAGTGACGATTTTTCGATCTCCGAGGAAGCGGTAAAAGAGAGAATCACCGCTAAGACAAATGCACTCATAATAAATTCACCTGCTAATCCTACGGGCGCTGTGGAAAGCGAGGAGAACATAAAAGCGCTTGTTGAGATTGCCCATGACCATCATCTAACTATCATTTCTGATGAGGTCTATGAGCGTCTGATATACGATGACCTGAAGCACATAAGTCCCGCGAGATTCTCTGACGATGTCATCACGGTAAATGCCGTCTCAAAGACATACGCAATGACCGGCTTTCGATTGGGTTATGTCGTCGCTCGTAGCGAATACACAGAGCAAATGCTTAAGGTGCATCAATATGTCCAGGCGTGTGCATCATCGCTATCGCAGAAAGCGGCGTTGGCCGCTATTGCAGGCCCTCAAGACTGCGTGGTAGATATGAGAAGTGAGTTCAAAAGGAGAAGGGATTTCGCTATTAATGCACTTCATGATATGGGTATGAAGTTCAACATACCGAAAGGCGCATTTTATCTCTTTCCTCGAGTGAGCGACGAGCATGAATTTGTGGAATCGTTGAAGCGGAAACGAGTAATTGTCACGTCTGGCTCTACCTTTGGAAGTCGTGGTAAAGATCATGTGCGAATATCGTATGCGACGAGTTTAGCTAAGTTGAAGCACGCTTTTGAGATAATGAAAGAGGTCGTAAAAGGGGCTTGAAACAGGGCTGTTTTTGGCAAATACCCTCTTTGTTGGGGCTATCTCTTCATATATCAATGTCCTATTTCCTTCTCGCTGAAGGCGATCGAGGCGCTTTATACGGGCGCCGCATTTGCTGCCCACATTTCAAACAGGTTGTTGTAATATACTCGCCCCTGAGACGAACGCGTGCATTCTTCCCTGGGATCAAATAAGAATAACAGCCTTTACAAAACCGCATCTTCAACTGTGATGGTATTCGCACCCGATAACGCATCCCAATCAAACGGGCAAGCTGCACATACCTATCACTTCTGTTTCTTCTATCCGTTCTCGCATCCGCTTCTGCCAGCTCGAAGAGCCGCACTATACGCTGCAATGCGATGTCCCCTATCCTTCTATCCCTCTTCTTTACCATCTACAAAGATTAATTATGTAACTGCCTTTTGTTCTAAATCTTGTTTGAATTTGATAAATAACTATAAAAAATAAAATATACGGCGGAAGAGAACATGAAGAACCTGCATAGAAGAGCAAGGATCATTGCCGATTTTCAGTTTGGATGTGGTACCGGCAACATCTTGTTCCCGGACAGCGTAGTATTTACCCTCTCAAGGACAAGAAGGATATCTCAGATACTGGACAATGAGGAACGAATCTCCACACTGAGGAGTTCTGACGGACTTTTGACGCTGAGCATAGAAGGTGCAAAAAGACTGCATCGATTCATAAAATATCCGGGACTGAGGGTTGTTATGAATGAAGAGAGCAGTGAATTCATAAAAAAAGGCGGAACGGCATTTTGTAAACATGTAATAGATGCCGACCCAGAGCTAAGGGCTTATGATGAACTTATAGTGGTAGATGAAAAGGACAGCTTACTTGCAACGGGAAAGGCTATGTTGTCCTGTGATGAGATGAAAATCTTTGATCATGGTGTAGCGGTTAAGGTAAGGTATGGCATAGAAGAATAAGGGCTACAGGGTAAATGATAGAAGAAGAGATAGGCGATATGTTACGAAAAAGGGAACTCAGTTTAGCTACTGCTGAATCTTGCACCGGTGGTCTAGTGTCCCATAGGATAACAAATATCTCTGGCAGCTCAGACTATTATAAAGGTGGCGTGATCGCTTATGCGAATGAAGTAAAGGTGCAACTTTTGCTTGTGCATGAGGCGCTGTTGGTGCAGAAGGGTGCGGTAAGTGTAGAATGCGCGAGGGCAATGGCGGAAGGTATAAGGGCGTTACTGGATGGCGACATCGGTATTGCTACCACGGGCATTGCAGGACCCACAGGTGGAACGCCGGACAAGCCTGTTGGATTAGTTTATATAGCATTGGCAACAAAGGGTTACTTATATCATGAGAGGCATATCTTCCACGGAGATAGGAGAGGGAACAAGCGCAAGGCGGCTGAGGCTGCTTTTGTGATGTTAAAAAAGTTTCTCATACAAGGAGCAGAAGGGCTCGTAGCTCAGAAAGGTAGAGCAGCGGGCTTTTAACCCGTCGGTCGCGGGTTCAAATCCCGTCGAGCCCGTTAGTAGAAATGAAGAAGGGGACGTTATCTATAATTGGACATGAGTTAGTGCCGGAACACGTAGTAATCGACGAGATCGAAGTGAAAGAACTTTTAGATAAGTACAAAATAAAGCGGGTACAACTACCTAAGATAAAAGTATCTGATCCCGCTATAAATGGGCTGGGTGCAGAGATAGGGGATGTCGTGGAGATAACAAGACAAAGTAGAACAGCGGGTATATCTTTATCTTTTCGACTGGTTATAGGGTGAAAAGGTGTAATAGAATGTTAGATCGGAGTGTCTTTTCAAAAGCATATTTAAAAAGAGAAAAAATAGTACAGCATCAGCTCGATTCGTTCAATTACTTCCTCGATGAGGGCATACAAAAAATAATTGATGAGCTACCGTATACGGAAACATCTATTAGCGGCGAAGATGAAGAAAAGGGGAAGTATAAACTGGGTGTAAAGTTTGGTAAGATTAGTGTGGGCATACCAAAGGCGAGGGAGGCAGATGGTTCTTATGAGGATATTTTCCCTTCACAGGCAAGATTAAGGAATCTGAACTATTCCGCGCCTATTATTTTGGATATGCAGCTCGTGAAGAAATATGAAAGTGGCGAGATAGAAATAGAACGAGAAGAGGAGGAAGTAGCTATCGGTGAGCTTCCAATCATGCTTAAATCAAATATGTGCAATCTATCCAAAGAGGTTATCCAGGAAAAACTAGGCGAAGATCTTTCTGAGCAGGATTATGAAGACTGGTTGAAAAAGGAAGCAAGAGAAGATCCTCTTGATCCCGGTGGATATTTCGTCATAAATGGCTCAGAGCATGTAATAATTACGCTGGAAGATCTCGCACCAAACAGGATATTTGTGAATTTCGAGGAGAAATATGGTAGTAAAGGCGTAGTTTCTAAAGTTTTCTCACTTAACCAAGGGTTTAGAGTCCCAATAAGGGTAGAAATAAGTAAAAAGGGGATACTTGAGGTTTCTTTCCCTGCTGTGGGTCGTAAAATAGAGTTTATGACGCTTATACGTGCGTTAGGGCTAGAAAGTGATGAGGAGATAATAAAAGCCATCTCTGATGATCCACAAATAGTAAAATACATCCTAGAGAACATAGAAGAATGCGAGGTATATACACAGGAAGAAGCAATAGAATCTTTGGGCCGTAAAATCGCACCAACGCAAGCAAGGGAGTATCGAGAAAGGAGAGTTAATTACATCTTGGATCGTTATTTCCTTCCCCATCTTGACTCCAAGATAGCAAAGGCCCATTTCATTGGGCGAATGGCAGAATCATGTTATGAGCTTTATCTTGGTAAGAGGGGCGAGGGTGACAAAGACCATTACGCAAATAAAAGATTGAAACTCGCAGGTGACTTAGTGGAAGACCTTTTCCGCGTATCGTTTACAAAACTCACTCGTGATATGCGATATCAATTGGAACGTGCAAATATGCGAAGTCGAGAACTAAAAATCGCTACTGCTATTCGTTCCGATGTGCTTACAGAACGGATGGTGCATGCACTAGCAACCGGGAACTGGGTAGGAGGCAGAGCTGGAGTTTCCCAGTTATTGGAACGGAGCAATTATATAGCCACATTAAGCCATCTTAGAAGGATAATTTCGCCGTTATCGCGATCACAACCCCATTTTGAAGCTCGCGACCTGCATCCCACGCAATGGGGGAAAATTTGTCCCAGCGAGACACCGGAAGGTCCTAATTGCGGCTTGGTAAAGAATTTTTCGCAGATGGTTGAAATATCTGTGGGTGAAGACGAGAAGAGCTTTAAAGAGCTCTTATATGAACTTGGTGTCATTCCCCCTGCTCGCTCTTTGGAAATAAATGCGGAAACGAGAACTCGGGTGTTCGTGAATGGCGATTTCGTTGGCTTCTCTACGGAGCCAGAGATATTTGTGGCTGCGGTGAGGAAGAAGAGGAGAAGCGATGAAATATCAGCGCAGGTAAACCTTGCCTATTACAAGGATCAGAGAGACGTAATAATAAATTCTGATAGGGGGCGAGCAAGAAGACCCGTTATAGTGGTGGAGAATAGAACGCCTCTGGTTACGGAATCACACATCGAGAAGCTGAGAAACGGTGAGATGAACATTGATGACTTGGTGAGAGAGGGTGTGATAGAATATTTAGATGCCGAGGAGGAAGAGAATGCGCTTATAGCATTAAATGAATCAGATTTGGCAAAAGAAGGCGGGGGAGAGTATACGCATTTAGAACTGGATCCATCATTGATTTTAGGCGTTGTTGCCGGGTTAATTCCCTATCCCGACCACAATTCATCACCTCGTAATACGATGGGTTGTGCTATGCTGAAGCAATCTTTGGGGCTTTCGACTGCGAATTATAAAACCCGTGCGGACACAAGGACTCATCTTTTGCATTCACCGCAAAAACCGCTAGTAAAAACAAGAACTGCAGACCTTATCCAACATGGCAGGAGGCCTGCAGGGCAGAACTTCGTCGTTGCTGTTTTAAGCTACGAAGGCTATAATATGGAAGATGCGTTGATTTTAAATCAAGCTGCCATAGATCGTGGGTTGGGCAGGAGTCATTTCTTCAGAACGTATGAGGGGGAGGAGAGGCGGTATCCTGGTGGTGAGGAAGACATATTTGAGATACCCGATGTAGAGATAGTGGGTGTCAGAAGTCATGATGCGTATCAGCAACTTGACGAAGCAGGTATAATAAATTCAGAAGTGGATGTGCTGCCAAATGACGTGTTAATAGGGAAAACAAGCCCGCCAAGATTCTTGGAAGAGACGACGGAGCTTTTAAGTCCTTTAGAAAGGCGAGATACTTCTATTTGCACTCGTGCCAACGAACGTGGCAGGGTGGATTCTGTGGTGCTTATGGAATCAAGTAGCAATAGGCGTCTGGTTAAAGTTCTTGTTCGTGATCTGAAGATTCCGGAGGTTGGTGATAAGTTCGCATCACGACATGGCCAGAAGGGCGTTATCGGGTTGATTGCACGTCCTGAAGACATGCCATTTACAGAAGGGGGAATCATTCCTGATATGATTATAAATCCTCATGCCATCCCATCAAGGATGACCGTAGGACATGTGCTGGAGATGATAGGAGGAAAGGTGGGCGCTTTAGAGGGGCGGTATATAGACGGCTCTGCTTTTTCCGGCGAGAAGGAGGTGGACTTAAGGAATGCACTTGTACGTGCCGGGTTCTCAGATACGGGTAGAGAGACGATGTGGGATGGAATAAAAGGCACGAAAATAGATGCTGATGTCTTTGTAGGGGTGGTATATTATCAAAAGTTATATCATCTGGTATCGGCAAAGATGCATGCACGTGCGAGAGGTCCAGTGCAAATATTGACAAGACAACCTACGGAAGGTAAAGCAAGAGAAGGGGGGCTCCGCTTCGGCGAGATGGAAAGGGATGTTCTTATAGGGTATGGGGCTGCAATAACGTTGAAGGACCGGTTATTGAACGAATCAGACCGGGTTGTTGAGCTGGTATGTGGAAATTGTGGCATGGTTGCCTGCCGAGATATGAAAACAGGATCGTCATATTGCCCGAATTGTGGTGCGGATACGGACATATATCCGGTGGAGATGAGTTATGCATTTAAGCTGCTTCTGGATGAGATGAAAGCACTGGGTATAGCTCCAAGATTGGAATTAGAGGAGACTGTCTGAAATGAGGCTAAAAAAGATAAAAGGGATAAAGTTTGGGCTACTAGCACCAAAAGAGATAAGGAAGATGAGTGCATCGAAGATTATAACTCCGGACACATACGGTGAAGATGGTTTCCCGATAGAGCTGGGCCTGGTTAACCAGCGGATAGGTGTCATTGATCCTGGGTTAAGATGTAAGACTTGTGGTGGTCGAATGGGTGAATGTCCCGGGCATTTCGGGCATATCGAGCTTGCTGCTCCGATTATTCATATCGGATATGCTAAAATGATATACCGGATACTTGCGTCGACATGCAGGCGATGTGGCAAGGTTCTGCTGGGAGAAGAAGCTAGGTCGAAGTTTTTAGAAAAGATAGAGCAACAGAAAGAGAAGCAAATGGATGTGGGTGTTGTAGTGAAACTGGTATTTAAGGAAGCCGCGAAAACTGAGGTATGCATGTTTTGTGATGAAATCCAGAAACGCATAAAATATGACAAACCAACAGGCTATATAGAAGTAGAAATAGCTGATGCGGATAAAAAGCGTAGGTTGATGCCTACCGATGTAAGAGAACGACTTGAAAAAATACCTGACGACGATATCCCGCTTTTCGGTATGGACCCCAAAAATGCACGTCCTGAATGGATGATCATCACGGTGTTGCCTGTCCCTCCGGTCACTGCTAGGCCTTCAATTACGTTAGAAAGTGGACAGCGCAGCGAAGATGACCTTACCCACAAATTGGTAGATATAATACGGATAAATCAAAGATTCATGGAAAATAGGGATGCCGGCGCACCGCAGTTGATAATAGAAGACTTATGGGAACTTCTTCAGTATCACGTAAGTACATATTACAATAACGAAATCCCTAGTGTCCCTCCAGCGAGGCATAGGAGTGGTAGGCCTCTTAAGACGATGACACAGCGGTTAAAAGGTAAGGAAGGTAGGTTTAGAGGTTCTCTATCGGGTAAAAGGGTAAATTTCTCCGCTCGAACTGTTATATCTCCCGATCCCGAGATTGAAATAGACGAAGTTGGTGTGCCTATAGACATAGCGAAGGAACTAACAATCAATGTTAACGTGACAGAAAGGAATCTTGAGGCGATACGGGAGACTTTGAAAAGGGGGAGTGAACATCCGGGTGCAAATTATGTGCGAAGAGCGGATGATAAAAAGGTAAAAGTAACAGAAACTAATCATGAGCTTTTAGCAGAGGAGTTGGGTGTCGGATGGAAGGTAGAGCGACAGCTCCAGGATGGTGACATCGTGCTATTCAACAGGCAGCCATCGCTGCACCGATTGAGCATAATGGCGCATTATGTGCGGGTAATGCCCGGCAGGACCTTCCGGTTGAATCCTACTGTTTGCCCACCCTACAATGCCGATTATGATGGTGACGAGATGAACATGCATGTGCTGCAAACAGAGGAAGCGAGAGCGGAGGCAAAGATTCTTATGGCTGTGAAACGGAACATAATGTCACCCAGATTTGGCAGACCGATCATAGCAGGTATCCATGATTACATAACCGGCCTGTTTATACTCACGTGGAGTGAGAAGCGGTTTGATAAGGAAAAAGCGCAGGATATGTTGAATAGAATAAATATACGGGGGTTGGGTGAGCCTGCGGGAACTTTTGAGTCGTCTTCAGGTATTCAAGTCCCGTATTGGACGGGGAAACAATTATTTGGCAGGATACTACCAAAGCAAATGGATCTCCAATTCCGGGGTGTGGTATGCGAGAAGTGTATAGAGCGAGGAGGGATATGCAAGAAAGAGAACTGCCCACGAGAAGGATATGTTGTGATAAAAGAAGGGGATTTAGTATGCGGTGTGATAGATGAAATGGCGATAGGATCGTTCAAAGGGAAAATAATTGAGCAGATTTTCAAGCTATACGGTGAAGACGAGGCGAAAAAGTTCATAAATGACTCAGCCCGACTTGCTACTAATTGTATTAAACAATCAGGTTTCAGCTTTGGTATAAGTGATGAGGACATACCGAAGGAAGGGAAGGTGCAAATAAGGGAAGAGGCAGTGTATGAAGCTGAGCACAAAGTTGAGGAGTTGATAAGGGCGTATGATGCAGAAGAGCTGGAAGCTTTGCCCGGGCGGAGTTTGGAAGAGACGCTGGAACTATTGATCATGCAGGAACTTGGCCGTGCAAGAGATGATGCCGGTGACATCGCAGAGCGCTATCTAGGCATAGAAAACTCGGCTGTGCTCATGGCAAAATCGGGTGCAAGGGGCTCTATGCTCAATCTAACACAAATGGCTGCCTGTGTGGGTCAACAATCTGTTAGGGGCGAAAGGATACATAGAGGCTATCAAGGTAGAACTCTACCGCACTTTAAATCCGGTGACCGCCGTGCAGAGGCTCACGGCTTCGTTAGGGCTTCCTTTAAAGATGGCTTGACCGCAACCGAATACTTCCTACATGCAGTTGGAGGTAGAGAAGCATTGGTAGATACCGCAGTTCGGACATCTCAGAGTGGATATTTCCAGAGACGACTTATCAATGCTTTACAAGATCTCGAAGTGAAGAATGACGGGACTGTTAGAGAAACAAGAGGGACTGTAGTGCAATTTAAATATGGTGATGACGGCGTAGACCCTTCAAAAAATGAGTGTGGTAAAGTGGTAGACATTGATAAAATAATAAGCGAGGTAGTAGAAGAGGATGTAGGGGCGTAGATAGCGATGGAGATAAAGACGGTTGCGGAAGAACTGAAGAAATCAGGGGTGGACGAAGCGATAGTAGAGCTAATAAAAGAAGGTTTTAGCCCAGTAGAACTAGCTACGGAGATCGAAGAGCAGTTGGAGATGCAGATAGGACAACCCTATGCAGATGATATTATATTGATGTTTGGTCGAGAGGTAGAAAGTGAAGAATTAAACCTGGGTCGGATAGGGCGCGAAGTGAATAAAATCAAGGTACCTGTTAAGATAAAGAATGAATTGAGGCAGAAATTAAAGGCGGTAAAGACAAAACTGAGTAAAGAGAAACTAGATGCGATTTTGGGTGCGGTTGAGCAGAAATATGAAGAAGCTCAGGTGGAACCGCGGGAAGCGGTAGGGATAGTGGCTGCACAGTCCATCGGTGAGCCAGGGACGCAGATGACGATGCGTACCTTCCACTATGCCGGTGTAGGTGCTATATACATTACTCTCGGTCTGCCTCGGATAATAGAAATAGTGGATGCGAGGAAGAAACTTTCCACACCAACAATGAAGGTGATGCTGGTGAGGGATTTTGCCTCAGAGCGGAATAAGGCAGAAGAGATAGCGATGGAAATAGAAGAGACATATATACGGGATATAGCCAAGGTAGAAGCTGATATCGATGATATGTCCGTGTGGGTCGTGATAAATGCGAAAGAATTGAAAAGAAGGTATATATTGAAAGAGGAAGTAGAACAGACGATAAAGGACATAGGCACGGATGTGCTCGTAGAAGTGATGGGCGATGGTAAGTTGAGAATACATATAAAGGATAAGTCCTGTCACGATCTTCTGAGGCTTGAGGCTAAGATGTCTAATACTGTGGTGAAGGGGATAGATGGGATAAAGCGGGCTTTGGTGAGGCGTGATCCTGGCGGTGAGTATGTACTATATACCGAGGGTTCAGCCTTGAAAAAGGTACTTAAGGTTGATGGTGTTGATTCCAGAAGAACTACAACAAATAACATAAATGAGATATCTGACGTGTTAGGCATAGAAGCTGCTCGCAATGCAATAATAGAGGAGATGGCGAGCACATTAGATGAACAAGGGTTGGATGTTGATCCTCGACACATAACTTTAATTGCAGATACAATGACAATGGATGGTGAAGTGAAGCAGATAGGAAGGCATGGGATAGCGGGGGAGAAAGCATCGGTACTTTCAAGAGCTGCTTTCGAGGTCACCGTGGATAACCTATTGGAGGCGGCTATGCATGGGGAAACGGACGCGTTGAAAGGTGTCACAGAGAATGTGATTGTGGGCCAACCGATAAAATTAGGAACGGGAGCAATAGAATTAATGGCGAGGAAGTAAATAAAATGGCGAAAACAAAAAAAGGCTCGAGTGAGCTCGCAGATGTGAATAGGGAGTTACAAAAGGTTGTAAATGGTGGTGAGTTGTTAATGGGGGCGAAGGAGACGGTAAAGGCGCTCAGGAGGAAAGACGCAAAATTTGTCATTTATGCTTCTAACTGTCCTGAAGAGCTGAGGGATAAATTTAAAGATGCTGATAGTGAAGAAGCAGAAGAAGTTATCTATTATAAATATCCTGCTAATAGTCTCGAACTTGGACTTGCGTGTGGGAAACCGTATTCTATTGCTTCTTTGTGTATCACAGATGCAGGCGAGTCAGAACTTTTACGACTTAAGACCTCTAACGTTTCTCATGATGTGAAGATCAAAGGTATAAATGTGAACAGGTGATTTAACTGACCGTAAAATTGGACACTGAGGGGATAAGGTATATAGGGATATTCGAGAGTCTCACAGGCGCTGGAGTCAAAGATTGCGTGATGGATAACGAAGCGAATAAGGTAATACTAGTGGTGAAAAAGGGCGATATGGGTTTAGCTATTGGTAAAGGTGGCTCGAACATAACTAAGGTAAAGAACATGGTGAGAAAGGAGATAGAGGTTGTGGAACATTCGACAGACGCAAAGGAATTCATAGAGAATCTGTTTCGTCCTGCGGAAATAAAGGGTGTTGAGCTGCTGACAGATGATAACGGCAAAAGCTGTGCATACGTGGCGGTTCTCACAAAACAGAAGGGCATTGCAATAGGGAAAAATGGCGAGCGAATAAAAAAGGTAAAATTGCTGGTGAAAAGAAATCTGGGTATAGATGACGTGGTAATAAAATAAAATAATATAAAATGAAAGAATCAATAAGGATTAATTTCTTTGTGGAGTAAAAAGATATGGGAAGAGGAATACATGCAGCGCGGAAGGTGAAGAAGAGGCGAGAGAAGTTTAGGTGGGCGAGTCCTGACTATGTACGAAGAGTGTTTAAATCTTCTAAAAAGAGCGACCCTTTAGAAGGATCGCACATGTCCCGGGCTATCGTCCTGGAAAAAGTGGGCATAGAAGCGAAACAGCCGAACTCGGCGATAAGAAAATGTGTTCGTGTTCAGTTAATAAAAAATGGTAAGCAAGTGACTTCTTTTTGCCCCGGTGATGGTGCAATAAAGTTTATAGATGAACATGATGAGGTATTGATAGAGGGGATAGGCGGTAGTAAAGGCAGATCCTATGGCGACCTCTCAGGTGTAAGGTATAAAGTGATAGCGGTAAATGATATTTCATTACGCGAATTGGTAAAAGGCAGAAAGGAGAAGATTCTGAGGTGATTGTAATGGAAACAGAGCTGCATTTTGACAAGATATTTGACGAATGGCCTATTTCAGATGTAGCGGTAGTGGACATAGGCATAGAGAAACATATTAATCTCCAGCCCGTGTCCGCACTGCATACTGGTGGTAGGCATGTGAAACAGACATACGAGTCGAAGGTCTGCGTGGTAGAACTACTTATTAACAAATTAATGCGAATGGAAAAGAACACAGGGCAGAAACAAAAAACGTACAAAATTGTTAAAAATGCCTTTGAGTTGGTATACCAGGATACGAAAAGCAATCCCACTCAGGTGTTCGTGGATGCTATCCAGAATGCGGGCCCGATGGAGGAAACAATCAGACTGAGATTTGGTGGCATATTAGTACCCAAAGCGGTAGACGTGTCATCGCAAAGGCGGGTGGAGCATGCGCTGCGGTTCATCGTGCAAGGCGCGCAGAAATGCGCATTCAAGAGTAAGAGGAGTATGGCGCGGTGTCTTGCAGATGAGCTAATAGCTGCTTCTCGTAATGCTAAGTGCCACTCGATAGGTAAGAAGGAAGAGAAAGAGCGGATGGCAAGGGCGGCGAGGTAAAAGACATAGCTTTTATAATCACAAGAGTACGATGAAGTAACTTTTGCTTGAATTGCTCGTATCCTTTTTATATAAGAAAGGAATATAGATATTCAAGTGATGTGGCAATGAAGCGGAGGTTCTATTATAGAAAGCGGTTTTTTGCGGCATCACGAAATAAGAAATAAAAAAACGGAGGATTTGTAAGTTATGAGTGGAGAAAGAAGGGATATAAATTCCCCCTTAAACGTTGGAGAAACCTACGACGTCTCGATAGAGGACGTAGGAAGAGAAGGGGATGGCATAGCACGTGTAGAAGGTTTTGTGGTCTTTGTGCCAAACACGAAGAAAGGCGATAATGTAAAAATAAGGATATCAAAAGTATCGAGGAGAGTTGGATTTGGAGAAGTAGTTACGGAGTGAAAGTCCTTTATGCTTCTAGGATATACTAGATCTCAAAGCTATGGATTTCCATAGTTTTCTCTCTTTTATTTTTATTTATAATTATTTATATAAACCGCATTTGCATCTCATCAACAGCACCCAAATTCGAGATGCGAACGCCGATCAATCTCGTTTTCTTCGGTTTTGCATTGTTCAATTCCGTCATTAGTTCATTTGCTATTCTCTTGAGTGTGCTCAAATCAGAATGATATATCTTAAGCGTCTTAGCACGCGTAGCTATAGAGAAATCTTCAAACTTGACCTTTATCGAGACTGTTTTGAAAACAAATCCGGCGTCTATCATCGCATTATAGACCTCTTCCGCCAACGCGTCCACACACATAGTTAATAGAGCTGCGTCTCTCGTGTCATCAGCGAACGTTCGCTCACGACTCAAAGACTTTCTCACCAATTTTTCTTCCACTGCGCTTTTGTCTATCCCGTTTGCAATCAGATGTAGTCTTTTGCCGGACTGACCAATAGCAGCCACGAGTTTTTGCACGTCACAGCTTGCAAGCTGACCTATTTGCTCGATACCCATTATACGTAAGATTTTATCTGTCTTTGGACCTACGCCCGGGATATTTTTCACATCTAATGGTGTTAAGAACTCTTTTGATTCTTCTACCACAGTTAGACCATCAGGCTTCACGAAATCAGATGCTATCTTCGCTATTGTTTTATTTGTGGCGATGCCAATAGAACACGTCAATCCTTCTCCCGCATGTATCGCTTTCTTTATCCGCTTCGCATAATCTCGCGTATCGTTCCAATCCTCTACTTTTGTGCTGACATCAAGAAAAGCCTCGTCAATGCTTACTTGTTCCATTTTATCGGCGTATTTCCTCAGAATCTTCATTATTTCGCAGGACACATGTTTGTACAGCGGCATGTTTACTGGTAGAAACTTAGCATCAGGGCAAAGCTTATATGCCTTTGAAAGAGCCATTGCAGAATGAACGCCATATTCCCTTGCCTTGTAAGAGCATGTACTCACAACGCCTCTTATCTTACTGTCTTCTTTTTCCCTTTCAGGCGTAATTTTCCCGCCTACTATCACGGGTAGCCCTTTCAGTTCCGGCTTCTCTCGCTCTTCAACAGACGAAAAGAAACTGTCCATGTCTACATGAAGTATTACTCTCACCCGGTTTATCACCTCGGTTATTACCTTATCTAAAACGCGTTACACCAATTTGTTCACAGTACTCTGTAATAGGGCAGATGCTACACTTTGGACTTATAGGCGTGCATATCGTTTGACCATGCAAGACAAGAAGCTCATTAAGTACCTTCCAGTGCTGCTTTGCGAGTGCTTTTTGTAATGCGAATTCCGTCTGATATGGATCTTTAGTCGCTACGAGTCCCAGACGGTTGGATATACGGTGTACGTGAGTATCAACTGCGATTCCTGGCTTATTATACGCCATAGTGATAACGATATTAGCAGTTTTTCTGCCAACACCCTTGAGTTTCAAGAGCTCTTCCAGCTCAGCGGGAACTTTTGAATCATAGTTTGCCACCAGAGTATGACTAATATCAATGATTTGCTCTGTCTTTCGTCGGTAAAACCCAACGGGATAAATCGCTCGTTCTATATCTTCTTTTTTGTGCTGTAACATCTTTGCAGGAGTTTTTGCCAATGCAAACAGCCGTTTTGACGCACCAGCAGTCACTTCATCTTTTGTTCTCAGACTCAGAAGACAGGAAATAAGGGTCAAATACGGGTCTCTCGTATTTGAAATGGCTCTCAACGCCGATATTTGGTCTTTATACCGTCCTTTGAGTATCTGCAAGACCTTCTCAATATCCATCTGCAAGTTCTCTCACCTTCCGGATATTTCCTATATCATCCCTTCGGTCATCAACGGGTGTTTCGAGGATCATCGGCAGATCATTAATCAGCTCATCGTTAATAATGACACGAAAACCATCTTCTCCAATATATCCAAGCCCAATATGCTCATGTCGGTCCAATCGCGAGTTCAGACCTGCCTTTGTATCATTTAAATGAATGAGTTTCAGATTTTCAAGGCCTATGACCCCATTAAAATGTAGCAATGTCGCGTTCAAGCTTTTTTCCGTACGTAAATCGTAACCGGCAACGAAGGCGTGGCAGGTGTCAAAGCAGATCCCTATTCGTTCCTTATGCTCTATATGTGCCATGATCTGTTGTATATCCTCAAAGGTACCGCCCATACTGTTCTTTGTCCCTGCCGTATTCTCCAGAAGTAGCATAACCGCATTGTCTACTTCGTGGAATGCATCGTTAACTGCATTTCCGATCCTCAGAAAACCCTCTGCTTTTCCATATCCGCGATGACTCCCAAGGTGAGTAACGAGATAAGGGATATGTAATGCGTCACAGCGTCTCAATTCTGCGATGAGCGCGGCAACAGACTTTTTATACACCTCTTCGACAGATGCGGCGAGATTTGGTAGGTAAGGCATATGGTCCACAGGAGGGTATATGCCGGAATGGGCAACCTTCTCAATGAATCGCGTTATCTCTATCTCTGTAAGTTCCCGAACCTTCCACGCTCGGGGGTTGCTCGAGAAGATCTGGAACGTATCACAATTCTTCTCTTCTGCTCTGTCTACTGCCTTATCTATTGACCCTGCAATTGAGACATGAACGCCAACTCGAACCATTTTTCATTACTACCTTTGTATCTATATTTTATATACAATAAAAAATCATGCGTGAACCGAAATATAAGATGCTAGAGCATCATCAATTTCCCAGTTCACGCTAAAAAAAGCCTACTTTAAAGGAAGTACCACAAATTCCGAGCCCGTTGTGTTTATTTTCAGCGTGTCTTCTAGATCGCCATGACGGATAAAGCCAAATTTGGTAAAGAATCTGAGTATTTGGTTTAGCTCATCATTTGGTAAATGTAGCTCGTCATTAATTTCTTTTACGGTATGCCACTTGGAATCCTGCAACAATTCCAATACCCAATCGAGCACTATCGGTTTTTGATTTACTTCCGCTTTTGGTTCGCTTATTCCGTCTTCAACACCTTCCGGGAACACATTCATTCTCTCAACTGCCATATTTTATCACCTCTTCATCTATAACAGATGTGAGAAGGGTGCATATGTAGACAATTAGAGCATAACAAACCGTTCAAAAAACCCTTTACCAAAGAAATAGTATAAATTCTTTATTGTACAACAATGAAAAGAGATAAAGCGAATATCATTGCAGTAGCGGGCAAAGGCGGCACGGGGAAAACAGTAATCGCATCGCTAATACTGAAATTATTGGCTGAATATGGGGCACAGAGAGCGCTTGCGATTGATGCCGACCCTGCAACTTGCCTTCCCAGCACGTTAGGCGTGAAAGTGACTAAGACGATAGGGGACGTAAGGGAAGAGATAGCATCGCCATCACAGGTATTTTTCTCTGAAGAGATGCCCACGGATATGCTGATAGAATATAAGATAGACGAGATAATAGTGAACACTCCTCGGTTCTCACTATTGGCCATGGGACGTTCAGAAGGTATTGGCTGCTATTGCCTGATAAATGACATGCTAAGGCATTTTATTGATAAGCTGTCTGCTCGCTTCACTACGATATTAATAGACTGCGAAGCTGGGTTGGAGCATCTAAGCCGTAGAACGACAAGAGATGTAGATACAATGCTTGTGGTTAGCGATCCCACAAAGAGGGGTATTGATACCGCAGTAGCCATAAAGGATCTTGCTGAGAAGTTGCATATTAACTTCCGGCATATATATCTCGTGCTGAATAAGGTTACCGAGGATGAGGCGGTGAAGACGGCATTGCTCGATATGGTGAAGGATAGTGGACTTACTCTTATTGGTACAGTTCCCGAAGATGAGAACATAAGGGCATATGATTTAGTAGGAACGCCAATAATAGCGCTACCTGAGGATTCCAAAGCGGTTGTTGCGGTGAAGGCGATATTTGAGAAGATTTATGAAGGTTAAAACCACGAGAGTGCACGAGAATAACAGGAGAAAAAAATGGTTTTAATATGTCTCTGTTCTATAATCATTTATGAGTCCGCCTTTTGGTGTTGGTTGGGGAGTTTGGATTGGTGGTGCGATAGCCATAGCAATTGCGTTAATCGGAAGCTTGTGGAAATTAGGTAATTGGAAAGGCGGATTAGATCAATGGAAGAAAGGTGTTGACGATTGGAGAACTAGTATGGACAATAGGTTTGATAAATTAGTAGAAAATATTAACACGTTGATGTCTGATGTAGCAGTAGTTAAATCCGCTTCTGAGAAGGATGCAACGAGAAATGGTATGCTACAGTGGCATAGCCCTCTTGTTCCAGCGAAAAAAGCGATAGCGATTCTCGAAGATTTGAATATTCTCTCGCAAGTGGATGCGAATATTCACTATATACAGGACGAAGTCGAGAAACGATCTCAGATTTCTATATATCGTGAAGTCAAAGACCCGGAAGAGCGGTTTATCGAGATAGCACCAAGTGTAATCCACGCATTGATAAAAAAGGGAAGATAGAAGAGAAGAAGATAGATGAAGCGATGGATAGATTAGAGCAGGTGTTCCCGACTGTGACTTATTACGGCGTGCTTCTGTTGATTGCTGCATATATATTAGACAAAGGTGAAGAAAAAGGTTTTATAGCTAAACCTTCGATGATTTATAGCCAGATTGATATGGCGGGTTTAAAGGATCGAGATGAGTTATTGGCATCGTTTGATGGAGACGCCGAGAAAGTGATAAAAAGTCTCGAAATGAGTATTAGAAGCCTTGAGGAAATAGGTAATAATGAAGAACTCGCAAGAGATATGAATAAGCTTGCTGGGATATATGACTATGTTGGGAGGCGGGATGAAGCGGAGAAAGAATACCGAGAAGCGCTGAGGATCAATCCCGATTCCGCAGAAGCGCATAATAATCTTGGGATTTTGTTAGACGATAGGGGTAGAAAAGAGGAAGCGGAGTTGGAATACCGAGAAGCGATAAGGATTAACCCCGATTCCACAGATGCTCATAATAATCTTGCGATTTTGTTAGGCGATAAGGGAAGAAAAGAGGATGCTGAGGCGGAATACCTGGATGCGCTGAGGATTAACCCCGATCGTGCAGGTGTGCATATTAATCTTGGGAATTTGTTAACAGATATGGGAAGAAAAGAGGATGCTGAGGCGGAATACCGAGATGCGCTGAGGATTAACCCCAATCACGCAGGAGCGCATGGAAATCTCGGTATCTTGTATTCAAAAACAGGAAAGAAAGAGGAAGCAAATAAGGAATTAGAGATTGCAAAACGATTGTTTGATGAGCAGGGAAGAGAAGCAGATGTGAAGAAGACAGAAGAGTTGTTAAAGTCCTTAAAAGTTTAATGCCCTTTTATTTGCCACTAATTATTTTTAATCTATTGAAGTGAAATAAGTAATAGAAGATGCTAAATCAACGCAGAAGTATATAAAGGAAGAGCTAGTGACGATGCGATAAAGAACTCGCTTAAGGAGCATGAAAACGTTTTGGTTATAGGTATGCCAAAATCAGGGAAGACAAGAAGTATCTATCAGGCACTAAAAGCCGTTTTTCCTGATTTTTATGTGATTAAAGTGCCGCCCAAAGAAGTAGAACAAGTTCGTTTTCCATACATAAAGCGGAATTATTTAGTGTTTTTTGATGATTTAAACAAATTTAGATCTGGATGAATACAAATTGAATAAAAGCGAGGGCGAAGAATTAGCAATTGAAGCACGAGTAACATGGAAGCCCGATCAATTTCTTGGAACGCCTGGGTCCGTAATCATTGACATTGAAGACATGAAAAACAGGTACATGAACTCAGGGACTTATGAACGGTCTATTTTGAGGGCTTGCAAACTTTTAAAAGAAGCTAACATTTTTAGTTACGAGAAGGGGCAGATAAGAGCTATTTGCGCTTCCATTTTTTGAAACGGAAATCAATGAGACTTCTTGGATTGATTCAATTAACCATCTTAAAGAAAATAATCTTGTTACAAGGTATTCCATCCCAAAAATTGACGTCTATGATCCCACATTAGAATCGGTAGTAAATGATTATGAGCCAGTAGATCATCTTGAAAGTCTATTAAGCCTTTTGATTGGGTTAGAAGATGCGGGAAGTCTATTTTAGCTTGGAAATGCATTTTGCAGGGATAGAAAGTACGAGAATGGCGAAAAAAGCTATAAAAAGTGCCTACAAATTAACCCCAATTCCGCAGAAGCGCATTATAATCTGGGGATTTTGTGAATAAAGAAGACAAATCGTATTTATATAGGTGTCAGGTTTTAGTTTTCTGGTGTCGGATTCGGGATACTGACACCGGATCACACACACCCCATACCTTCATCACAACTAAACAAATAAAGGGTCAGACACCCCTACTTTTTAGATAGCTTCTCTATCATAATACTCATATCACAGTTGCTACATCGCACCCTGTACGGCCTTCGCTCTAGTATAATGCTCGATTCCTGTTCCACCTCGCAGTAGGGGCACTTGAGCTTGTAGTTAAATTCCGCCTCGCCTTTTCTCCGCCATAAAAACACTTCTCCACGCATGTCTCCGTTTTTGTCCTTCAATTTTCTTTTCGTAACGTATGCGAAATCGGCTATATCATTTATATCAAATGGTGGTTCCATTTCTTGTTGTCTCCTCCTCAGTTACGAACACGCCATTGCAGTATTATACCGTTGTCCATCTTCTCGACACTAAAAAGCTCCAGCTTTGCCATATCCGTAACAAAGCCCGTACCATCTACAAGTGTCGGAGCGTGTTCGCCACCTATAATTATATTGCCAATATATATATAAATCTCATCAACGAGCCCCTGCGAAACCAGGGACCAGTTAAGTGTTGCACCGCCTTCCACCATCAATCTCTTCACACCACGTTGCCAAAGTAAATCTAAAAGTTTCTTCAAGTCTACTTCTTCCCTGCCACAGACATTAATCTCCGCTTTCTCGCCTAATCTATCAACATCCGCTATTATCGCCCGTTTGGAAACGGCAATTATACGTTTGCCACTGCCTTTGTTCAGTATCTCTGCATCAATTGGCGTTCTCGCATTGCTATCTACAACAATTCGTATTGGATTCTCACCCCTTTCCGCTTGCTTCCTATCTTCGCGCCTCTTTCTTGATTTTACGGTTAAAGATGGATTGTCTGCCATAACAGTGCCTATACCAACCATTATTGCATCGCTTCCCGCCTTCAGAGCATCAACTCTATCACGATCTTCTCTACCGCTTATTCTTGTCGGCACTCGTTCTACCGTTGAAATCTTCCCATCCGCGCTCATGGCGGCATTTATAAATACAAATGGTCTTTCCATTTTACGGTGATCACCACAAAATCAGTCTCTATGCGGATTTCTGTATTGACATAACCCTTCTAGATATTATACTGCTACCCGCCATGTCCTGTCATTTCCGCTCTATATACTAACGTCTTAATTAATTGTAAATTCAAAATTTTGTTATTCAGGAAAAAAAAAGCAGCCATATATGGCTGCGTTTAGCTACTATGGGGTCTGCGTCCCGGTCTAAATGATCTTTTAGGGAAGTTTTTCCTGCTGATTCGTACTTTCTTTACATCCGGCAGTTTCTCTTCTGTTATGGTTACCTCATTGCTTTTCATTACGCGCCTAAAGCTATCATAATCTCTGCTTGCAAGGATATTAATAGCTACTCCATCTTTACCAGCTCGTGCGGTTCGCCCTATCCTATGGATGTAATCCTTGCCGTACATAGGGATATCATAATTGTAGATGTGCGAAACATGAGGGATATCTAGTCCTCGTGCTGCGACATCGGTACATACAAGAACACGAACGTCATGCGAGTGAAATTGCTTCATTATCCGGTCTCTTCTATCCTGTGTAAGTCCGCCATGAATAGCCATAGCACCTATACCTAGCGCTTTGAGATTGCTTGCAACAAAATCAGTATTTGTACGTGTGTTACAGAACACCATTACAAGCTCTGATTCTTCGTGCTTCAATAAATGGACCAACAAAGAAAATTTCAAGTTGTCTGGTACATCATAGTATAACTGCGTTAATTTACCCGGATCCACATACGCTTCTGCCGATACGTTAATAGGATCTTTCTGGTATTTCCGTGCAAGAACGGTTATCTCTCGTGAGATAGTAGCGGAAAACAAGAGCGTCTGCCTGTTTCGCGGACATTCCCCTACTATCCTCTTGACATCAGGGATAAAGCCCATATCCAGCATTCGGTCCGCTTCATCTAAGACTAGTATGTTTACCTTACTTAAGTTAAGTGTCCGCCGCCCAATATGATCTAATATTCTGCCTGGCGTTCCTACTACTACATCCGCTCTCCGTAACTGCGTAATTTGTGGATTGATAGATACACCACCAAAAACTGCAACAATCCGTAACGGTTTGTATTTTGAAAATACGCTTAACGCTGCTGCAACTTGCTGTGCCAATTCTCGTGTTGGCGTTAGTACAAGTGCCCGAATCCCGGTTCCTTTTTCTGTCTTTTGTATAATGTTGGCAGCAAATGCAAGTGTCTTTCCAGAACCTGTTGCCGCCTCCGCTATAACGTCCTTACCTGAAAGAATTAACGAAATCGATTTTTCCTGTATCTCTGTTGGTCTTTCAAACCCTTCTCCTTCTATTGATTTCAAAATAGGCTCAATAACACCTAATTCCTTAAAATCCTTCATTTCATATTCAAGAAAAAAGTCTACTGTTTTCTCTTATTTACCTCTCTATACTATATCTACTAATTATGAGTATATAAAGGTTTAAACATTCCTTCTTTTTATTCATTCTCCTATTCGATACACCCTTCTCGCTCCGGTTGGGATGGCAAAAAGGCTAGGATACCGCTACCAGTGCCTTTATCAGCGACAATATCGCCCTTTTTCTCCACTTCATGAATGGCTTCTTGATATGATGCCTTCCTGATTGCATTTTGTATTTTGCTGAAAATACCAAAAGCTTTATATATGAGCCTTTTCATATGGACAACTATTATGGCAATCATCATACCGGGAGCGATAATAGCTTCGGATCCAGAACGTATAGCTTTTTATGGTGGGCTGCGTAATAGTTAAAGCACACAAACTCAAACTGCCCAATGCCTTAGAAGCGTAAATGTGGCTCGGAGGCGAGTTGCGAAATGGAAAACGATCTTTGGACGATGCACTAAATCGACTAAAGGGCGGTAAAGAACAGTCAAAATTCACGTTAAAGATGGCGGAAAAGAAAATGTCTGCGCAAAAGGGGATAAGGTTAAAGGGTATAAAAAAGCGAAGAAGAAAAGAACAAAGATAAAATGAAAATCGCATGCGTATATGACGTAATCTATCCCTATGTGATAGGCGGAACAGAGAAGAGGATCTGGGAGATCTCAAAGCGAATAGCTAAAAATGGGCATGAAGTGCATCTGTTTGGTATGAAATACTGGGATGGAGATGATGTTGTAATAAAAGAAGGTGTTTACCTGCATGGCGTTTGCGAACCAAAAGAGTTGTATGTCGATGGAAGAAGATCAATAAACCCTGCAATATATTTTGCAAGTAAACTCCTCATGCCGTTACTAAAAGAAGATTATGACATCATAGATTGTCAAGGTTTTTCCTATTTCCCTTGTTTCTCTGCAAAGGTATGTTCTGCATTGCGGAGAATTCCTTTATTAATTACCTGGTGTGAGGTATGGGCGGATTACTGGTATGAATATCTGGGTAAAAAAGGCGTATTTGGTAAAGTGATAGAGAAAACGACTACGCATTTAACTGATAATATGATTGCCGTTTCAGAAAGAACGAAGAATGATTTGAAACGGATCGGAGTGCGGAACAATATCGAAATAATCCCAAATGGGATAGATTTTGAAATGATAGAACAGATGAAAGCATCAGACGAAGAATCTGACGTCATATTCGCCGGAAGGTTGATCAAGGAGAAGAATGTGGATGTGCTGATTAAAGCGGTAAAGTTGGTTAAGAAAGAGATGCCAGAGGTGAAATGTAAGATCATCGGCGAAGGTCCGGAGAAGACTAAGTTAGAGAAGTTGGCTTATGATTTGGGATTAGAATCGAATGTCGAGTTTACTGGGTTTTTAGGTGACTATAACGATGTGATTTCACATATGAAGTCATCGAAGGTGCTTATGCTGCCTTCGACCAGAGAGGGTTTTGGAATCGCGGCGCTGGAAGCTAACGCGTGTGGGTTGCCGGTTGTCACAGTAAACCATAAAATGAACGCGGTATGCGATTTTATAGAACGCGATAGGACTGGTTTTATATGTGAACTTTCAGAGACGGACGCTGCGAATAATATACTTCGGGGGCTGGATGAAGGTGCGGATATGGCGGGGAGTTGTATAGAGAATGCAAGTATGTATGATTGGAAGCGGATATTTAAGTTAACAGAATCCATGTATGAAGAGGTAATTTCTTAATTGGAAAGGTTCACACCATCGTATATTCATCGTCAAATATAAACTGCTATAACGATGGAAGAAGCAAATGAACAAAGAGACAATGAGCGAGAAATTATCGGTACGTATTACGATAACTACAAGGCTTTGATTGTAGGGTTGAAAGAGAAGGATGCCGGGAAGACTAGTTTTGCACTGGCGTTACTGGCTTACTTAAGAGAAGAGGGGATTAATGCCAGTGGCTTCAAGCCAAGAGCTGGCAACAGCGTGTGGTATGACTATGACGTGGTGCATGAAGCTTTGACCCAGGGGCGGCTCTATGGGAAGGATGCGAAACGTTTAAGTTCCGCTTCCGCTTACAGTTCGGTATCAACGACACAGATAGAAGAATTTATCAACCCCATCCACAGGTTATGGGCAGAGCCATCTCGCATCAATCAGATCTCACAAATCCCCTATTTCATACTCGATCGCGTCACGCTTTGGTATAATGACGGAGTGAAGAATCTGGTGGTTGAGAACGAAGCCCTGTCGGCGGATTATAACAATGCCGATTTTAGAAATATACGTGCTAATGCGTCCACCATTTACCAGGTCCGTGATTTAAAAACGTTAAATACGATAACCGAGAAATATTACAGCCACGCAGTTGAGTTAGCGTATATGAGGATGCTGGCGCAGCATGAATATGTGGTCATAGAGAGTTATAGCGATATAGCTTTGCCCTGGAACGGTCTAAATGATTTAGATATTGTTATCGGTGTCAAGCCCGGGCAGATGCGGGTATACGAACCTAAGAAGTACCTGGCTGCGGTTCAACTCGTAACACAAACATATTCGCAGGAAGAGATCAGAACTGCCAGAATTGTAGAGTTATTAAAGCCCTTAAAAGTGGTTAATGTGCCACCGTTCACGTCAGGTGAGCTATTGCAAGCGTTAAAGGAAAAAATACCGCTGTTATTGGAATCTAAATCTATAAGCTAAAAATCGAAAACCTTTTTATAACCTCGTCACTAACATATATATGTATTACAAAAAAAATCACCCTTCCAAAGGGGAAAGTCCCCCTCTCAAGGGGGGACTTTTTTTTCTCATATATACTTAAGAATCTTATACTAGTTGCACCCAATTGTATAAATAATGAAGGGACAATGTTTCAGGTGGAACACCACAACCGGGAGGAGTATTTGGTAGAGAAGAACTCGGAAGGTTTTGTCTTCTGCCTTTGTATAGATCTGATTGGTTCGACAGCAGCCGGATTAGAACTCACTTCTCAACAACTGAAACGCTTCAATATAAGCTTAGTCGAACAAATCAGGCCTCATCTCAAAAAGTTCTGGTTGGCTGATTCTTTAATGAAGTTCACTGGTGATGGCTGGCTGGTGATGAACAAGGAGGAAAAAGTTAAAGCCCTATGCTACCTTGCAACCACCATGGCTGATAGGTTTCAGAAAGAAATGCACGAGAAATCTGGAATTGCCATAGCGAGAATACCTTCACTCCGTCTCGCCATCTGTTCCGGGTATGACGTAAGTGTTGAACTGCTAGACGGAAACAAAGATTGGGTGGGTGACAGCGCTCGAAGGGCAACACGAGCATCTGGATGGTGTAACAGCAACAAGATCGTTATCAACGAAACTGTCCGTGAAATCGCTCTTCGTGACTTTCATACTAAGCGCGTAACTGAACAAGACCACACTAAGCCCGATAAGTGGGAAGAGGACTTTAGTCTATTTACTTTGGGCAAATTAAGACCCGATGCGGCTGAAGATTCAGAAGTACCCGAATATTTTGTCACCAATCTAAAAACAACCGGAAAAATAGAAGCAGCCAAAGAATTAGGTTTAAAGGCTTCGGAACGTCTGGAGCACAAAGCTAGCAAGCCTGGTATCGATGAAATAGAACGCCAAAAAATCTTGCAAAATTGGAATCGTCTAATGGCGAGTATCCCCGATTATTCAAGCGCGCGTAAAATTTTGAGTAGCATCCAAGTCGCGGGTTTAATGCCTGATATTTTCACCTACAACACGCTTATCAAAAAAGCCTCTGATTATGAAGAAGCCAAGGCATTGGTGGATACCATGCGAGGAGAAGGCACCCTACCTAAAGTTTTTACCTACAACTCGCTATTTACTAAGGACCTCTCTGGGATATTAGCCGATGATATTCTTAAGTGGTATTTAGCACAAAAATACCACCCTGAGCTGCCCATCCAGGCTGCAATAGCCACCTATCGAAAAACACACCGCATTGATCAAGCACTTCGTCTAGCATTAGACTATCCACATCTACAAGCAGCCAGAAAACTGATACGAGAGCACGAGACGGAAGCTCTCGCCTACTTTAGAACGATCTCCGATCATGACCATCAACATCCCAATGCTGAATATGCTTTAGGCGTAGCCCTCATGGAACTTGAACAAGATTTAGAGGCAGAACCACATTTAAAGAACGCCCTGAAACTGGCGACTGCAGGTCCTAGAAGAACGGTAATAAAGAAATGGCTCCGCCAAATAGATGGTAAACAGACTCATAAGCAATGATCGATGAACTCCTAATCTATCCACTATTCCAATGTAACTGGCGAAGCTAGGTGCACTTCAATATCTTCAAACAAAAGATACCTTAAAGGACAATTAAATACATTTGTTATGTTACATGATGCAACTGTACGCATACGAGGCAGGGCAGTGCGACCCGAAGAAGTGCACAGCGAAGAGATTAGCACATGCGGGCTTGATAAAATCAGTCAAAACGATGCAGAAAATACCGTATAATACCATCCTGCTGGTGCCTATTGCAAAGAAGGCGCTCTCGCCTGCCGATAGTGCAAGCAGCATAACCGTTTTCGATTGCTCGTGGTCTAAACTAGACGTTTTTGTGGATACTCTGAGGCAGATAAAGCGGAAGAAGCGTGCTTTTCCGTATCTAATAGCTGCAAATCCTATAAACTATGGCAAACCCTTTTTCTTGAACTCCGCAGAGGCGTTTGCCGCTGCGCTTTTTATTCTCGGTGAGCAAGAGCAATGTCAACATATTTTGGGGCTGTTTAAGTGGGGGCCCGAATTTCTGAGATTAAACGAGGAAATGCTACTTGCATATTCTGAGGCAAGGGATAGTGGAGAAGTGATTGTGCTGCAGAGATTGTTCATGGAGAAATAAAAAAACAAAAAAACGAAAACAAATTTAACGTTATAGGTACATCTGTAATCCAAGAAGATGAGCATCTGTGTCATAGGAGAGGAATATACCGGCGAGAAACGCAGGGCAATAAAGCTGAGTGAGGAGGATGCTAAGGACATCTCCACGCTCTACAAGGAAGTATGGCCCAAGGCATACGAGTATCCGAAGGAATGGCGCGAGAAGCGCGAGATGAGTGCGGCAGAAATAAAAAGCGAAATGGATGTGGGTTATATTTTCTTCGGTGTTCGTATAGAAGACAAATTAGTGGGCGTGTATAAAGCGTCTATAACGGGCATAGGGTGTTTTGGCGAGCAACAGGCGGTTCATCCGGAATACAGCGCTCAAGGTGTCGCTTCTGCAATGTATGAGCAGTTTTATGAATTCGCCAAAGAGAATAAGAGTGCAGTGAATTACGTAAATATCTTGGCGGGTAATGAACCCTGTGAGCGAGCTATGAGCCGGTTCAATTTTTACAAGACAGGAGAACCTTGGGAGCAGAGTAAAGGCATGCTTGTTCAGACGTATGAGCGGAAGGTGGATGTTTGAATAAGTTGTCGTGTTGTGGAGAAGTCTGTATGAGACACTCTCACCTTGTCATATTTCATTCATCTGCAAGCAGTTTCGCACCACATCCTTGCCAGACATCATCGGAATTCTCCCAATCTATCTCCCTTTTCACTTTCTGGAAAACGATTTTGCCGCCCTCTGCTGATACTGTCAGATAATCACCTTTAACAATCCCAAATTGCTCTCTTATCTGTTTCGGAAGCGTTATCAAACCTTTTGATGATACTTTTACCAGCATCTTTATACACACTTAATATAACTTAGATTCTGAGAACATAAGATATTACTTAAAGGGGAAGATTATGGCTCAAGTATCACTCGTACTCCCAGCATACAACGAAGCAGAAGGGCTAAAAGAGACAGTGCTGCAAGTAGCTGATGCGTTGCAAAAAATAACTCCTGCTTTTGAGGTCATCATTGCAGAAGATGGCTCAACCGATGGAACGGACAAAATAGCAGAAACACTTGCAATTGCGTACCCGTACATAAAGCACTTGCATAGTAACGATCGTTTAGGACGAGGTAAAGCGTTAAATCGTGCATTTGAGTTATCGGAAGGCGAAATACTCGTATATGTTGATGTTGACCTCGCAACCGACTTAAAACATCTTGAAGAACTATTAAACGCAATAAAAGAAGAGGGGTATGAATTTTCAACGGGCTCGAGAATGTTAAAAGAAAGCGATGTGAAGCGGTCATTTACACGATTAATTGCGAGTAAAACCTTTAACGCCTTAACACGGTTTTTATTGAAATCCGATATAAAAGATCATCAATGCGGATTTAAAGCGTTCCGAAGAGGGCCGCTATTCGATATCCTTGATGATGTGAAGGATAATCACTGGTTCTGGGATACCGAACTGCTTGTACGGGCTCAAAGGCGAGGCTATGCAATAAAAGAGTTCCCTGTGAGGTGGCGGTCGGGTCGTAATACAAAAGTTGATTTGAAGAGAGATGTGATTGAGATGGGCACTCAGGTTATAAGATTGCGGCGAGAGCTTAAAAATAGTTATTGAAGTCGGTTGAGGCGGTCTCACAATTGATTTTAACGCCAAAATTTTCCTTCTTTTTTGATTTGGAGCATATATCTCTTTTTTTCATCTAATTTTGAATTGTTGGACTGCCGATTTCACTTTAAAACTTCATACGCCTTTATAAGGGCTGAGAATTGGAATAAAGCAGAAACGAATTAAAGACTGTTTAAAACTCAATATACATTTGTGATACTTTTCTCAACCACTTCTCTTATCTCTTTCGAAACTTTCTCCTTTTCCCTATTCCCTTCTATGCTTTTGAAGTAATTTTTCAGTGATAAGAATTACAAATTACTTAATTATCACCACAGTTTTCCCGATTCCCCACTGTATCACTAACAACGATATTGGGATTACTAATCCAATTACATAGTATTCAAGGGTCCACAAATTTTCTAAAGCACAGATTCCCCCTATGAGTAAATATAAGGATATAATAACCCCTGCCCAGTATTTTTTGATAAATATTGCACTAAGAGAAATTGAAGTTTTAACTTTCCTCGCGAGGTTAAATTTTCCTTTTAGAACAAGGACATTGTCATGCAATTCGACAGAGTCATAGTTTTTGATGTTCACTACATGCT
>QENH01000182.1:29507-36110 GCA_003336485.1 Candidatus Methanophagales archaeon | reverse complement strand
TTTGAAGCGACATAAACGCACAAATAGCAAAAAATTGAGCATGGCGGAAGCCGGATATTTGTAGCCATCGTATGCCTGCAATCCTTCACGTTTCACAAGAAACTTTCGACACATCCTGAAAAAGCTTATACTGCTCTTTGGATTGTCAATGCCCACTTTCACCGCCAAAAAAACAGCAAGTTCTAAGAAGAAGCGCAATCCACCGAACTTGTGCGTGTCATAGTGAAAATCACTTAAATCTTCCTCTGAAAAGAAGAAGAATTCTGTGGTCGTATCTTTCATGTTATCTCCCCTCTAAATCTGATTATATTAGCAAAATGATATATATAAACAATATGAGGGAGATATATTCTTGGAAATGTGATTAATCATCAAAAAGAAACCAAGTGAAACTTTAAAGTATTTATGGATAAGAAAAATTACATCCGCAGAATGATTTTAGATGAACCACGCCACAGATAATCTCAACCCCTCATTAATATCTATCTGAGATTTCCAGTTAAGCATTTCTTCTGCCTTACTCACATCCGCCCACGTATCCCTTACATCGCCCTTTTGCTTGCCTTTGTAGTTCAATTTTGCCTTCTTCCCTGTAAGTGCCTCTATCTTCTCTATCAGCTCGATCACACTTATCCTACTTCCACCGCCTATATTGAATACTTCACCGACCAAATCAGTATCAGCAGCCAAAATATTCGCTTCTATTACGTCATCAATAAAGGTAAAATCGCGCGTCTGCGTACCGTCACCAAAGACGGCTATTTCCGTGCCTTTGGAAATAGCGTGTATGAATTTATGTGTCGCCATATCAGGCCGTTGCCGTGGCCCATAGACCGTAAAATATCTCAATGAGACAGTAGGAACCTTGTAATTCTTCCAGTATAGGTAACACAAATTCTCGCCTGCCAATTTCGTTACTCCATAAGGTGAAACAGGTCTTAACATAGACGCTTCTCTCATTGGTAATTCAGAATCGCCATATACCGAAGACGAGGACGCATAAACGAATTTCTTGATCTCCAAATCCTTATAGTACTCTAACATTTTTTGGGTGGCCGTTATATTGTTCCTCGTATATATCTCAAAGCTCTTACCCCATGATGCTCTTACGCCCGCTTGTGCCGCTTCGTGGAATACATAATCAACCGCGGGAAATTCATCAAGCGTCAAAATATCCGCTTCGATGAACTCGAATTTGTTGTCCCTCAATGCGTTTGATATGTTCGCTTCTTTGATCGCACGCGGATAATAATCGGTGAAACTGTCTATTCCGATAACGTTATAGCCCTGACCTAACAGCACATCCACCAAATGGCTACCGATAAAGCCTGCACAGCCGGTTACTAATGCTTTCAGCCCAAACTTGCTCATGGTATAATGTGTATATTGTTTCTTTGGCTATATATAAAGCTTTTAAAAGTTTTTGAATCTGTACTGAAACCATGCTATTATCAGCCCATTTCTCGTGAAAATCCGTGTAAGCGCATGATTATAAAAAGGAGCAAAACAAATACGATTAATCTAATCTTTTTTGAGGGAGGTTACATTAATAGCTTTACTATCTTACTTCCTGCGTTACCATCGCCAAATGGATTCTGCCAGTTTCGTTCTTTACTTAGCTGGCTCTTAACACCATCTAAAATAAAAGTCCGATTTACGCCTACCAGAACATTACCTCCGACTTCTATCGTCTCTGGTCTTTCCGTATTGTCCCGCAGCGTAACACAAGGCACTTTTAATATGCTCGTTTCTTCTTGCACACCGCCGGAATCCGTCAAAACCAGCTTTGCATTTGCTTCCAACACTAAAAACTCGAGGAAGCCCTGCGGCTCTATTAAGTCCACGCCTTCTGGGATTTCTAACCCAAATTCCGCTATCCGTTTCGTCGTTCTCGGATGGATCGGGTATATTATAGGAAGATGGAACTCTTTGTAAACCAATTCTAAACCCTCAAAAATACTTCTTAATCGCTCTTCTATATCCACGTTCTCTTGCCTGTGTGCAGTAATAATAAAATAGCCACCTCGCTCTAAACCAAGTGTATTTAGTACACCCACCTTCCTTTTGGCAATAGCTAAATTCTGAATAACCGCATCCACTATCGTATTGCCAGTGACAAAGATCTTGTCTTGGGGTAGCCCTTCACGTAACAGATTCGCCTTTGCCCTTTCTGTTGGTGCAAACAAATAATCAGATGCATGATCCGCTAAAATACGGTTTATTTCTTCTGGCATTGCCCTATCATAAGAGCGCAAACCCGCTTCTACATGACCTACCGCAATATGTAGCTTAGAAGCCGCTAAAGTCCCTGCTAATACAGTGTTCGTGTCGCCTTCAACCAGTACGACAGTCGGCTTTTCTTCTTTTAGTTTCTGCTCTATCCCGATTAGCATTTTACCCGTTTCCTCGCCATGCGTGCCTGAGCCGACATCCAGGTTGTATTTTGCTGCGGGCAACTCTAAATCGCCAAAGAAGATACTATCTAAGTTATATGAGTAATGCTGACCTGTGTGCAAGATGAAATAATCCAAATTCCGCCTTTCGCATTCCCGTATCACCGGAGACATCTTTATTATCTCTGGCCGTGTCCCCAATATTACTGCTATTTTCATGACGATCTCATTATCAACTCTGTTGTATTTAAAGATAAACAAGGAAAAATAATAATCGGACGCAGATGAACGCAGATAATTAGGATTTTAAATATAATGAATTGACGGTCTTCTATCGAGTTTATAAATTTGAGACTTTGAAGGAATAGTTTTCTGCGTAAATCCGCGTAAATCTGCGTCTGAAATAGGTGGCAGTTATATTTTATATACAATAAAAAAGAGAATACTTAAATGGATAGAGTCCCAAGTATGAATCAAACTAACAGGTGATAGTAATGAGGAAAATGGTAGTTGTAGATCCTGAAAAGATAGAATGGGAAGCGGTTAAAGAACTTCCCGAAGGTGCTTGGATAAAGATGTTGAGCATAGATGAAGAAACCGGGGCATTCTCTGCACTATTCAAATTTGATAAAGGGTTTCATGAACCCCGACATAATCATCCTTCAGATCATGACATCGTAATTCGTACGGGAAAATTGGTCGACGCAGAAGGAAAAGAGGTAAAGAAAGGAATGTTCTTCTTTGCCCCAGCAGGTGAGGAGCATGGTCCTTTCGATGCACCTGACGAGTGTGTATTTTATGCATATTTCAATGGGCCTGCTTTTTAATTGTATATGAAGTAGAACTACCCCTATTAAAGACGCTGATTTACGCAGATTTTCTAAATTTGAGTTTGGCATTATTGATCTTTATATTCTGTGTCAATCTGCGTTAATCTGAGTCAACAATTTATTTTCTCGAGAGTACTACTGCAACTGGGGCTCTTTCTGTTTGGCATAGGTGGTGGCGTGTGTTAATAAATCAGGTGGAGATACACATCACTGATAAATAAAAAACGATAAAACAAACATTTATATTACCTGCCCCCCTTTTATTTCTGGTGATGAACTGAACATGCGATCAGACATATTAAAGCAGGACATCGAGACCTTACCACACCGCGCATTATTGATGTCCGCGGGACTAAAGGAAGAAGATTTTGAGTTGGACAAGCCATTTATTGGTGTTGCAAATAGTTATAACAACATTATTCCAGGACATATACTCCTAAACGAACTAACGCAAGAGGTAAAGCGAGGGATTCGAGATGCAGGCGGAGTACCCTTAGAATGGGGCGTTCCCGGCGTTTGTGACGGTGTCGCGATGTTTGTAGAGATGCGGTTGAGTCTACCAAGCAGGGAGCATATCGCAGATAATATTGAAATCATGACAGTATCGCATTCGTTAGACGGCTGGGTGGGCGTAACCAATTGCGATAAGATAACGCCTGGAATGTTAATGGCTGCCGGACGTCTTAACATACCTGCAATTATGCTTACCGGTGGCCCGATGAAAGCAAATGTGGTAGACGGGCAGAAACATCACCCTATTGAAGGCTTTGGCGTTGTTGGTCAGGTAAAAGGCGGTGCGATGACGAAAGAAGAGGCGACAAAAATGCTGCCGCTTATGGTCTGCGGTGCAGGTTCTTGTGTCGGGCTCTTTACCGCAAATACGATGGCTGTTGCTACTGAGGTACTGGGCATGTCACTAACGAAATGTGCAACGACTCTGGCTATAGACCCTCTTAAAAAGAAGCAGGCGTATGAAACAGGACGCAGAATAGTTGCACTGGTAAAAGCGGACGTTAAGCCTAAGGACATAATGACGCAGAACGCATTCGAGAACGCAATTAGAGTCGATATGGCGATGGGCGGCTCAACAAATGCCGTTTTGCATATCCCTGCCATAGCCAAAGAGGCGGGCGTTGATATCACTGTAGACATGTTCGACGAAATAGCAAGAGAAACGCCGAATTTATGTAAGATAATTCCTGCTGGCACACATGAAATGGCCGATATTGACCTTGCAGGCAGTATTTCCGCGGTTCTTAACCGCTTGAAGGATATGATTAAAGATTCTGCTACAGTAAACGGGAGATCAATAAGTGCGATAGCGGAAGAAGGTAACGTGCTGGATGACGATGTTATAAGAACCTTAGATAATGCACACTTTTCTGAAGGCGGGATAGCGGTATTAAAAGGTAATATCGCACACAGTTCGATAATAAAGCAAACTGCAGTAGGTAATGAGATGATGTCCCATTCAGGACCTGCAAAGGTGTTTTATACCGAAAAGGATCTGTTAATCGCGATAGAAGCGAAGAAGATTGTAGAGGGCGATGTTATTGTGTTGCCATACCAGGGTCCTGCGGGAGCACCGGGCATGCCGGAAATGCTGACACCTACCGATGCGATAATGGGTGCAGGCTATAAGAAGGTGGCTCTGATTACTGATGGCCGGTTCTCCGGCGGCACCAGTGGTCCTTGTGTTGGGCATGTGGAGATGGAGGCGTATAATGGCGGCGCTATCGGTGCTATAAAAGACGGGGACATCGTAGAGATAGATATTCCGAACAGGAAGCTGAATGTGAAACTGAGCGATGCTGAGATAGAAGCTAGGCTAAAGAATGTTAAAGCGCCTGAACGGAAACTGACGCCGTTAATGGTATCGTACCGGGAGAAGTTTACGGGTAGTAATTGTTATGGCGATAAGGTGGAGGTATGAAAGGTTCAGTATTTCATATTCACTTCTCTTTTACCCTTTTTCTTTTTTTCTGATAATGCTTTGCCGATAAAAGATATTCGCAGATGGGCAGGATTTGGAGAAGCGTAGCAAAGCTATTAACGCTCTGTTACAGCTTAAAACTTTCAAGCTCCTGCACTAAACTACTCGGAAGTCCAGCAGTATCATAGCTTTTGCCGTCGATCCTGGCATTCAATGCGTCCAGGAAGTTATCGAAAGAATTATCCTTATTTATCTCCTTTAAGGATCTTATAAATTTGACTAAGACTTGCATCTCCATCTTCTTCATACGAAATATTAAGAAAAAGCAGGTTTTTACGTATATCTTAGGATTGAACTCTGCTTCCTTTAAACAATCAAGATAATATTTATACTGATTCTCCTGGCTCATTGCAATGTCGCCGAGCAAGAGGTATGTTTTCACTAATGGCTCACGGTAGTCATTACGCAAGGCGTCGAATGCCGCAGTCTTTGCCGCTATCTCTGCCTCAACAAAATCATTATTCTCATAGAGCGCTCTTGCATATTCAAGAGCAGTTTTTTGTAGTTCGAATATTGCGCCCAGACTGCGCAGAGTCTCGATAGATTCCTTGAAAGATTTCTTCGATGCTGTTATATCTCCCTTCTTTGCCTGAACAATACCAATTCCACGAATTGCTATTGCTTCCTGCAAAGGCATCTTCAGGCTTCTGGCAAGATCAAGAGCCTTTTTATAGAATTTCTCTGCTGAAGAAAGGTTCTTTTTCTCTTTATCCGCGATATATTTGCTTATATGTGTGTCAGCAAGTTTTTCAAGAACATCTATCTCTTTTGACGTAGCTCCAACATCTGTGGCAATCTGTAAAGCGTTTTCAAGTGTCTCGAAAGCAAGATTATATCGGTCATCGAGCCTCCAGAGTTCACTCTGGTTTACGAGGACATCTACTGTAGAGATTGGTGCGAGTTCTTCTGCTAGGTCAAGGGATTTCTCAAGATTAATTTTAGCCTCGTCCAAGTCTCCATTCTTTATATTGATTTCACCGATGTTATTTAGAGTAGTTGAGATTACTTGCTTATCTCCAAGCTCCTTAGAGATTGTAAGGTTTTTCTCGTAGTATTCGAGTGCCCGCCCCCATTCTCCCCTATTACAATACACAACACCGATGTTATTTAGAGTAGCTGAGATTCCTTGCTTATCGCCAAGCTCCTCAGAGATTGTAAGGTTTTTCTCGAAGTATTCGAGTGCCGGCCCCCATTCTCCCCTATCATGATACACAACACCGATATTATTAAGAGCTTTTGAGATTCCTTGCTTATCGCCAAGCTCCTCAGAGATTGTAAGGTTTTTCTCGAAGTATTCGCGTGCCTGTCCCCATTCTCCCCTATCATGATACACAACACCGATGCTATTAAGAGCATTTGAGATTACTTGGTTATCGCCAAGCTCCTC
>QENH01000182.1:0-29476 GCA_003336485.1 Candidatus Methanophagales archaeon | reverse complement strand
CATGATACACAACACCGATGCTATTAAGAGCATTTGAGATTACTTGGTTATCGCCAAGCTCCTCTGCGATTGTAAGGCTTTTCTCGAAGTATTCGAGTGCCCGCCCCCATTCTCCCCTATAAAGATACACAATACCGATGCTATTAAGAGCATTTGAGATTCCTTGGTTATCGCCAAGCTCCTCAGAGATTGTAAGGCTTTTCTCGAAGTATTCAAGTGCCCGCCCCAATTCACCCCTATTGAGATACACCCTACCGATGCTATTAAGAGCATTTGAGATTCCTTGCTTATCGCCAAGCTCCTCATAAATTTCATTTGCTCTTTCCCAGCACTCTAAAGCTTGATCCCATTTTCCCTTATTATAGAAGTCGCTGCCTTTATCCAGAAGTTCATCCGCAGATGCTTTATTAATTTTCATCAAGTTGCCTCCGGTTCCTTCTTTGATACTTTTTGCTGTTTATCCCAATCCTCGAATACGACTCCTATTGTTTTTGTAATATGGTGACTAATCAGCTCCAAAAAATGTTTGCTATTATCAGAATGGGATTGGTTAGTAAGTGTGTTCACATCTTCGGGAATCTTTTTTTTGTTTTCTCCATCATAATAGCCAATAATCTTTATCTTCCTTCCCATTACATAGCCAAGTTGCCAATATGCTATATTGTCAAGGTTCCTATGTGTATCGATCACGTATACGCAGTTCTCGTTGACATCTTCCAGGTCTTGCATTGCAGATTTTATATTTTCACGCTTTTTAACGCATTTAATATAGGTCTCTCTATTCTCTATCTTTAGTAACCACTCCTTTAGTAATTCTTCAATGCGATCATCTCCAATTTTAATATCACCCTCACAGGATAGAAATATTCTATACTCGTTCCGCTGAACTGGATGTTCGCTCATGGCAATTTCTTAAGCTCCTTTACTTCTTCTTTGCATCTTGACAGTAAAGTATTTGCATAACTCTCAACTTCTTTAAAATCATCGCTAAACTTACTCTTCAAAACACCCCAGCCTCGCTTCTCTACAAAATCAATGTTCTCATCAATAGTGTCTTTCAGGGATAGGAATGTGCTCAGGTCGTCCACTCTCTTCAAGTGGATGATACTGCCCTGTTTATAAACAATTTCATCAAGCGTGCTAGCACATGACGCGAAGAGGTTCCTGCTACGATCCTCGCCCAGAGTATCGTGGTCTTTGATAATTCCGATAATCCCACGGCAAGCTAAGAATAGCGGAAAGTATAGTGTAGCTTTTCTCGCGTTCGCTCTATTGTAGAACCATACATATATGTTCAATCCAAGCCCTGCGATACCTACTGCGGCACCTAAGATGATACTTGACCAGTTAATCGTCTTTTCCAATGTCACAGCGGATTCGTTAGCAGTAAGGCCATATAATAGTCCTACAGATATGATTATTGTAATCGAAAAAAAGTTTGAACATCGTTTTCCCTGCATAGATAATCACCTGTGAAATTTTTACACTGAATTTTGTCCGCTATCATATAGACAGATCTTTCTGCTTTTATAATTTGATTGCATAATTTTAGCCATATATATTTGCGATATAAAATGCACCCGCCTACGAGTTCATTCCTCAGTGCGTAATATTCCTTTTTGCAGATCCCTTCTCTTTACTAAATTATTCCGCAACATGTCTATTATTTCTCTGGTAAAGCTTTCTTTTTTAAAGAAAGGGTTTTTATCGCATCAACCGTCCAAATAAGCTGTTCAGCCCCTTACTGCGCCGTTTCGCCATCATATCTTCCCATTCTTCTACTGCTTTAGCCTCTTTGTCACCTTTATAGCCAGCATCAGATTTCTCCTTCAAGCTCTCCAGCTCGCCGAGGTCCAGCCACGCGCCATTACAGTTAAGACAGACATCTATTTCTACCTCTTCTGCATATTCTAAATCCATTAACCAGCCGCAACGTGGGCACACCAGTTTGCTCTTACTCTGCGTGCCGATGCGCTTAGTAAGGAATTTCGCGAGCTTTCTGTCTCCCAGTACCTTCTTCAATTCGTTATTGTCAAACCATACACCCTGACATTTGGGGCAGACATCTATAATAACATTGGGTCCCAGCACATCCACTTCCTGTTTCTTCATCGCCACCCAGCATCTTGGACAGTCGATGGTTTTGTCTTTCTCTTTCTTGCTTTGCATACTTTCTTTAATATACAAAAACATAAAAATAAAAGGAGATTCTAGAAAAGTAGGGGGTTGCGGATTTTTTTTTTCGTGTTAATCTGTGTCTCGGGAAGTCGATCTAAATAGCCTTTAATAACCATGTCAGTTATTAATTCTACCCCTTTTCCCCATAATTTCTGTTCTAATCGTATAAAGTCCGTTTGGAACGTTTGAACGTTAGTAATTAAATATGTTCCCTCGCTTTAAGCCGCAAAAATTATCGCCCCTTACGACCTCCTACTGCCTTCCGTAGTAGCAGGATAAAGCAGTAAACAAAATTTTACTGCAAAAGGGTAAGAATTAGGAGATTAAAGGTACATTAGGTATTGTGGTAGGCGATTTTAGAGGCACGAAAGAATTATGCATATTCAAACGTTTACGCTAATCGTAATTCCACCGTTATATCTTTTTTCTCCCTCTTCACTGTGACCCCCTCCCTTTTAAACTCACGCCACAGGTTGATTTTCCGTGAATGTCGCTCGTATAGCCCCGTTATATACTCTCGCCATGCAGCATCATCCTGTATCTGTCGAATCATTGTAATATCCTACACCCCTATCGAAAATTCGTCCACCATAAACGCGCTTTAGCTCATCCATGCAATTCTTTACCGTTTCTCTTCTTTATGCAGTCCACCCCTGCATTAGAATAAATACCACCACTTTCTCCGCACACGCTTTCACACCCCCCTGCTCACTATCCACCACAACCTCGGGATTCAACGGCTCTTCATACGGTACGTTCACACCCGGCACCGTTGCACCAGCCTTCTTCGATCTCTTATATATGTCAGTAGGCGCGTGTATCGCTTTCCTGCTCTCTTCTCGTTTCATACACGTCCCCAAAGAGCACACCACATACACCTCTGCGAAATTCGGTATAGCCTCTCGTGCTCTATCTCGGTATCGCCTCTGATTTGCAGTAGCATCTATGATAACCGGAATGCCTCTTGCCACCATGAGTTTCGCCATATACACGAGCGAAGCATACACTATATCGCGCTCTTCGTCCGAATACGACGGCTTCGGCGTGATGAATTTCCGTATCTCATCAAGTTCAAGCACCTGCACTCGCTCTCGCAGGCTCTCGCGCACATTATCGGCTATTGCTGACTTGCCACTACCAGGTAAGCCGGTTATCCAGATCGCCCAGGTCATGTTTCATGTATAATATAATTTGCTTTTGCACCTTCAAGATTTAAAAAGCCCAAACACCAATAATCACTGATCGTCGTACTCTCTTTAAAGCGAACATGTGGATGAAATGTTTGTAGTTCTTTTGGTAACGCTTTTCTTTCTAAGAAGAGGTTTTTGGTGGCCAGTTATCTGTCATCCAGCCAGGAATCCTACCACTGTCTCGTGGACCCACAAGGACCGACCAGCCAGTAGCATCTTCCGTCTCCCCCGAAATCCTAGCCGCAAGACCTGGTAACACCATTGTCTTATGTGCCACCTTCTTTTCCGCATCATACGATGCCACTGTGTCTTTAATCATATCTGCAGTAAGCTGCCCACCGGCAACAGCAGCTTCAACGCCCAGCCCGTCTGAGTCCACAACCATCAAATAGCAATCAATTTTGTTGGAACTCAGATCGCTCTCCACGGTATAATAGGTCAATGCGAAATTAGTAGTGACAAAAATAGGCGCGCTATCTGTGGGACTCCCTACCTCTCTCAGGCCGGGGTCTACACTTACCGGACGCCTGGGATCCGTATATATGTTTGCAACGAGTGTACGCTCAGTAATCTGCGAATGCGGCTCTATCGAATGCAAAATCAATATGTCCGCGTATCTCAGGATTAACGTATCCGCTATAATCGCTTCCCAATACGAAGCAGCCAAAGCGTCTTGATTATCATTTGCCATCCAGGCAGTCATAGGTACACCCATAAGAGGATATGCAATACCCTTATTCCCATCTACTATCCCAGCACGCCGTATCCGTACGAACCGCGAGAATGTATCTGCAAGCCCTTTTCCTGTCGGATATGTCCAAGGATCCAATACGAGATCAGCTATGCCAGCAGCAGCGAAAGTCGTGGCGAGGCTATTTAACGTATCGAGATCCGGCGAAGAGAGCGTAACGGGAACGTTATACTGCTTCGCAAGTTCCAGAATCGCCTGCCAGTTGGTCTTGTCCGCAGCATATAACAATGGATTCCTATCTGAAACCTCTTTCAATCCGGCTTCCAGCACGTTCGCATCGAACGAACATAATATTAGCGGCATATCTGTCTCTTCTGCCACGCACTTCACGCACCCTGCAAATGTTTCGGCTTCGCATGATACCGAACGTACGGCAATTGCATCTAAAGTTAAAAATTCACCAACGTAAAATTTACGCCACTTTGTTATCTTCTTTACTCGTTCCCGCAAGTCCTGCTCTGACATTGTGTCCCAAACGTCATAAGCAAGCGATGTACGATCATAGAATGTGAGCTCGTGCCGATGCATGATGTCTTCACCGCCTATTTTACTCGCTCTCGCTCCTACTCCTATCGCAACTTCTCTTATTTCCGGTGCTAATAACTCCGCTAGCTCCTTCGCTTTCGCTGCGTATTTAGGTTCAAGAAGTGGCGTACAATCCTCTAATTTCTTCTGCCGTTCTAACAGTAGCGACGCAAAAGCCAGACACGTCTTCTCACCACATTCCTTGCAATTCGTTCCCGGAAGATATTTCCAGGCATCCATAGGACTACTTAACTTCATTTGTTATCTTCCCACGTCACCCATTCACCCACATTCTCTCCTTTCGCACCATCCGTGTCAGCACCGAACAGCATTTGCGTTACGCGTTTAATCGCCGCCGCCGCCTCCGGGTGCATCATCATAAACAGATCGCCACCTGCGATACCCAGTGTCAAGCCGGTAATAATCTCATACAACGGACCTCTATACGCAGCAGGACCCCAATCGGAATCCTCAGCAAGAGGTGAATCTTTCATCCATGATTCGCGTGCACCCCACGCATTTGTAACTCCGCAAGAGATAGGGAACGCCAAATCAGTATCGCCCTTTAATGCTGCTATCTTCATCCGTTCTATATTCGTAAATGCATAATCCAGGCCATAACCGAGCGCAGCAGTTGTCGGATCTATCACTATATCCTCTCGCGGCACACCTAATTTGAATAAATACCTGTTCAATGTCTTCTGTGCATTTATGTCCAGTTGAGTCCACGAAAGGATAACATGCCCATTATCCTGTGCTGCTTTTGCTATTCGCTCGTAGTCCATGTTCAGATTTGCAGATGCGATTAGGCATCGCTCGCCCGCTGCCGCTTCAGCCGCAGCCTCTAGCACCGCCGGGTCTTTATCCGGATTCCCTGACCCACCAATGACAATCGGTACTTTTACCGCTTGCAGTACGTCCTCTACTGTCTTCGCCGCATCCCTAGCCGATGTGTCCTTTATCATTGGGTCCGTGCTAATCAGATGAATCGTAACCATGTCCGCACCGAATTCACGTACATTCTTCTTCGCCCATTCTCCCGGGTCTTCCATCACATCGTCATAAAAACCACGCACCGCTTTCGCAAGTGGAATAGGCATGTCAAAGCAATCGACGGAAATCACTGGCGGATGAGGCATTTGGGAATCGAAATTGTAAAACGGCAATGATTTCTCACCGCCTATTGTTACCGTACTCTCCCTTGTGCCGCCATCAGAGGTGGTAGCACCGAGAGTGACTTCTTCTATCTTTCCTGTCCACGCCGCTTTCGCAACCTCAAATTTGGTGTCCTCAAAGACCGCAACCTTCTGCTCTTCTACATATTGCACTGGCTGCAGTACCTGGATCAACGACTCTCGGGTCGAAAGAGTTGATTCAATTTGTTTATCCACCACATTTAGCATCGTCTGCAGTACTTGGATCAACGAAGGAGGTATTGCGCCACTTTGTGATAATTCGATTTCTACATCGCCCTTTATCTTCACATCCTCCAACTCCACTATGTCATAGTTCTCCAATATACTTGCTAAATCCCCCAAGGTTATTTTCTTCCTCATCGCTACTCTATACTTTGTTTGTGTTTCCCCTTATATATTTAGTATCGTTATTTACTTACTTGATTATAGTACCCAACCCCCTCTCCCCTGCCAAAGCCCTTTTTATATTTCCTGATTCTCCGCTAAGAATCTCACATTCTATACCCCCCTTTGCTATCTTTATCAAGTCCTTTACTTTTGTTGACATCCCGCCGGTAACATCAACCGAATATGAACTGCCAATGTATGATTCAACACTGGTGTAATTTTCTATCTCGATTTTAGGCAATAATCTCGCGCTATCATCTCGCTGTGGGTCCGAGGTATAAACGCCATCAACTAATCCAAAGATCAGAACCCTAGATGGCCGTAAAAATCCGCTTACGTACGTGAAAATTTGTTCCGTAGAAAGAATTGTGCAGCCTTTCACTGCATCAAATACGCAATCACCAAAGACAACGGGGATTAAACCCTTCCTCATACATTCTTCTATCGGTCGGATAAAAAAATCAGCTATCTCGCCATCTTCTGCTATACAACATGCCGAAGGTTGGATAGATACAGCATTGATCCCATATTCGGTCATCAAATCCACGACAAGTCGGTTCAATGTTGATGCTGCATTTTGGCACATCGCAAAGCCTCTTACGCTGTCCGTCCGAATAAAACCCTCGTCTGTTCTAAATGCTTTTGCTATTGGATGCGGAAACGAGCCACCACCATGACCTATGAGTAACTTCAAATTCCGTTCGCTATCAACCACTTCTTTTAGCTCTTTCACAATCCGCTTTAAAATACTATACTTTAATGTTGCCGGGGCACTTTTTTCGGTAATCAAAGAACCGCCTAACTTGACGAAGATCAAATTGTTTTCCATAATTATATTAACTCTTGCTTAAGTAAGGGCTATAAGTGCTATGAAGAAAGCTTTTTGCAAGTAAGCAAGCAAAAAGCTTTATTTCACACCCCGAATCTTATCAGAAATGGTTCTTATCTCATTTGAGATCTCATTCAAACTCGCTCTTAGCCGTACCAACTCTCGTGCCATACTCCTCTTTTCCGCATCCTCACTGCGTGCAAATTTGGTCGATAGCGCATTTATCGAACTCGATTTCTCCGTTATCCGCTCTGAGGTATCATCCAACTCCGATGAAATCTGGCTTATATCCACCCCTTTACCTCCGCCTCGTGAAACATACACATATACAAACGCAGAGCCCAATATCAAGCCCAACATAACTGATATGACGACATAAAGAGCAACAGGTGGTGCCTCAATCGTACTAGCGAGTTCATTGTAATCCTCTGCTAATTTAGATGCCCAACCCGGATGCCCGCCTTCATATAACCCCTCTATATCCTGTTCCATCTTGGTTGTTTCGCCCACTTTGGCATTTGCAGCCCCTAAACTATCATTTATCGTGCGTTCCGCGTCTTGAATGCCTCTGTCCGTAGAATAGAAGACCATTGGCGGGCTCAATTTCTGCTGTATTGTCTCCAATGAGTCGCCACTCCGTGACGTTCCAACTGTTAGTTCAACAAAGACATCATCTTTTCCTATTCCCTCAATGTTGTATTTCTCGAAACCTGGCTCTTTTACTTGCTTTATCGGCTCTGGGACCACGCCTGTTAGTCTGATTGGTGACGGGAATGGATATGCATGCTCATCCTTGCCCTGCCAAACAATCACGCTGGCAGAATGATAGATGTCATCGCCGAGCCTCCAATCTCTTGGCTTTTCCAGATTCGTCCGCAACTCTAAGACATAATTATCCGGAATCGGGACCCCTGTCTTATCCACATATATGTGGAATTCAAGTACCTCGCCTTCAAATTGATCGGTATTTAGAAAATCAGTATATGGGATCTGTTCTCCTTCCACTGTCCGGACGTATGATCTCCTTTCATCTATCTTTAGCACATCAGCCGCAGATGCAATCCCAATAGCTAAAGATAAAAGTAGTACAATCGCAAAAACAGAAAATAAAGTGTTCACTTTCATTCTTCTTCCCTACCTAAGGACAGAGACAAATCTGGTAGCTCTAGCCCATCCTCTTTTCCTATTACTTCCGCTACTTGTGCTGGCTCACCCGCGCCTTCTGACGTTTCCGTCACCCGTTTTAGCTCTCTTAAAGTTGCCAAGATCATTGCAATTGGCTCTCCCATATCTCCTATCCCTCTTACTACTTTCATACTACTCTCCCGTATCGTTGAAACCTCTGACTCTGCCTTTGTTATATGCCTTATCACACTGGAAGAGGTCTCTTCAGAAGGTATCCCGCTAATGAACTCCATTGCCCGGTCAAGTACCGAATTTATATCCTCGCCGAATCTAGTCGACAGATCATCTATCCGCTCTGTTAATATCTCCATATTCCGTGCTGAATCGTCTATCATTTTCACTATCTTCTCTGCTTTATCTACCGCAGGCGCCTCAACACCTTTCAATTTCGCGATCAATTCGTCAAATTCCGTCTTCAGTTGTGCAAATCCTTTACCCGCGCCCTTGGTCCATAGCCCTACTTTTTCCATGCTTTTACTCGCGTTTTCAAGTCCCTGGACCATTATCGTGAGACCTGCGATCGAGAAGCTATCCGGTACTTTCAGATTCTTTATGTTCTCCGCTATATCCATGCCGGTCAGCAAATCATCGAACATCTTCAGGCTTTGTGCTAGCACAATGGGAACGTTATTCCATAATGCTTTGGACTCTATAATCTCGTAATTCATCCAGTATTCTGTTACGGTGTCCCGGTTCTTCTCGTCTGCGCCCGGCGAATAGGGTATTCCAGTGATCTCGGAGAACGGTTTTGGCGTACCATAGAAGAGCGAATGGTGCCGCTGTACTTTAGTGAAGTCACTTTCGTTATATGCTCGTTCAATCCATTCTAATTCACGCAGTCTTGGTGGAAGTCCGGGCCCCGGTGCCCAGGGCTGAAGCCCGATCATGAGCGTGTAGATGCCAAAGCTGTGTGCTCGTGCTGGCGCATCCAATTTCAAAATGTCCGTGTCTTTTGCAAATCGCTCGGTCACCATGCTCTTAAAAGCTCCGCCTCCCAGCCGCGCATCATCGAAATTGTCCCCTCTTGAACTCAACACAGTAATAAGATGTCCGAACTTCTCATCATCATTCTCTACATTCCCTTCTGCATCCAATGTCAGGAACCCGTAATCATGAAGTATGTCTATATACGTTGATGCCATGACGTTATCTATAGAATGTCGATAGTTTACCAACGGATTGAATATGATGTCGCCATCATTAATCGGCGAATGCGTCCACCGGAAGTACTCGTCTTCTCGGTCGAGCTTTCTCATAATTGCTAAGAACGAAAGATTCTTTAAATCCTCCCTATCCTTTTTTAAGCTCATTACCTCCTCTTCTGTTATCTCTATTGGGTGGTAGGTTCTTGTATTCAAAGGTGCGGTAAGCTCTCGGAGTAGCTTATTCTTAAGCGCTCCAAGCCGCTCTAAATTCCTTTCCGATGCTATCTTCCGCTCTTCGGTATCGCTTACCCTTATATCGAGATCGAAGACCTCTTCCTTTAATTCCACGGATTTCCTCTTCGCTTTATCTAGTTTCGCTTTTGCATCGCTTATTTCCGCTTTGTTTACATGATGGAACAGTCCGGTCTTGGATACATAAGCAGCAATTTCTCGCTGAATATCCTTTATCCTACCCTCAAACCGCTCCACTTCTCCCCTTCCGGATTCTGTTTTACTCCTTATGTCAGATAGTCGTGCCTCTATCTCAACCAATTTCTGCCTGACCCGTGGTATCTCATCCTCAATATCATAATATAAAAACAACTTCTCGGTTGGGAATAGACACTCGTAGTAACCCATAGTATCAAATCTGTCTTCATAACCCCGTGCTCTATTCTGCAGATCATTTAGGTCCAGCCACTTACCCTTTGTCGCAACCGCACCACCTGGCATAAAACCAAGATCAAGAAGGAACCGTGTTATCGCCCTTTCTAATTCCTCATCCCTGTTCTGCCCCTGAAGGTCTCTACCCAAAAGGAAGAACAATTTGAATGGATTGGAATAATTCTTGTCGTCTATTATGAGCTCCTCCGTATGGGACATAAGGGCATGAAGTTCTTTCAGCGTTCCTAGGGCATTACCAGTCGGAAGCACGGATTCCTTGCTCGACGGTAGAATGCCGATCCCAAACATCACAGGATCTGCGCCAAACTGCTTCGAGATCCAATCACGTATGTCTATTGCAATGTCTAAAAGCATACTTGATCCGGTCCCCCCTCCGAATGCACAGACCATAAGTATTAAAAAATCCCGCCCGCCCGTTCTATTCCTCAATTCGGCAGCCGCTGCTCCTATCGCACTGAATATCCGTTCTCTATGCACGTTATACATCGCTCTGCCATAAATCCGATGTTGTCCACAGCCCGCACCAGCAGCGGTCAGATAAGGGTCAGGCAGCCATTTGTTAGCATTCCTCATTAGAATCTTATCCGGCCGGTTGAGAATTATCTTCTTCCGCTCTTCTATTTCGCTGCATGCGTTTGCAGATGCCTGGTCGGTATCAATAATTAAAAACTCCTCACTCTTTGGCGCTTTACCTGTTTTGTGCTTGAGCGTTCTCAATATGTTATTCACGATGCTGCTTCCCTGCCCGCCAATTCCAATGGCAATCCTATTTACGTTGTCTTCTCCCGTCCCCATCTATCTACTTACTATCATACCTCCTTCTCTCGCGATTCGTAATCGTCCACTTTTGTTTTGATCTCGCCCATCTCATCATCGAAATGCTCTAATTCCATTCCTCCGCCACCTACATCGCTTTCTATCCCCGAGACGGCACTATCAATGCCCTTTTCAGTAGAAACAAGTCGTTTCGCTTCCTTTTCGCCCTTAAACCATATCGAAACACCAAATAAGCCCATTATGAGGCCCACTAGTAGTATAACAGAAATCACAATAATAGGTGCAGGCTCGGGTAAAGAAGAAAGAATCTTATCCTGCCACGCATTCAACACAAAAGCGATAACTGCTAATACCACACCGATAACGGGCATAAGTAGCAGCATCTTGTCCACCTTTAACCATAGCAACATAACCACTATTTCTACTACCAGTAATATGACAACAATCAATATCCCTATATTCAATGGTTCCATATCTTGATACCACTCTCCCTGTAAGTAAGTTTACTTCTGTTAGTTATTTAAGTTACTGAGTATTTAAATACGTTATAGTTTTTTTTTTGTATATGCACTATAACCCAGCGTTCGATCCGCATCAATTATTTCTCCACCCATCTATAGCTATAACTGGTGCATCTTGACATCTTCACCCCAGGAACATATTCATCATAGGCCCCAACCTCTCCACCATCGGAATAAATTCCGAGGCATCCATGCCCGGGTGATTATAGCGCTTCATTAAATTCTTCTACCGATATTCCTGCTTGTCTCAGAATTTTTCTCAATGTTCCTTTCTTAAGTGTTTTATGTAGCGGGACAGAAAAGACTCTGTGGTTCTTTTGCAGCACTACATGGTCCCCTTTTCCCAATCTAGCGGTAAAGCCTAATTTCACGAGTGCTTTAACACTTTCTTTTCCAGAAATCACAGGCAGTTTTTTAGACACATACTTCCACCGCAGAAATTTCGACTACTTCGCGCAACTCTTTTACTTCCTGATTAAGCACCTCTAACACTGCTTCAATCGCTTCTCTTATATTATTACGGGCTTCTTCCTTTGATTCACCTTGGCTAATCGCACCCGGCAATTCGAGGCATTGAGCGGAATATCCGCCTTCCTCTTCTTTTTCAAGGATTATTGTATACTTCATAGTCAAATATTATGTTTGTCCATTATAATAATAGCTCCATCCTCGCCACACCGCATAATTGTGAGACAGCCTCTCCCATACGTAAACTATTAAAGCATTGCGTTTTTAAACCTTTCTGAGATAGGATATAGGCAGATAAAAAATGATTGTATGCATTTATAAAAAGAGACCGGATATATTTATTCATGTACTTGTATAACTGAATAAAGTTTTCATACGTAGATAAGTCTTTTTCTATTCGTCCAATTGCCTTTTTCATGCTTGTCATTATGCCAAGAAGATAACGTTCCATGCGTGTTCGGATAAGTGGTTGACATCCCAACTATTGATACATTTTATATAGTATGAAAACGATTATTTTACATAGTGAGCAAATATATGGTTCCAGATAATAAAAATAAGGTAGATCCTACAGTACAGGCAATTGTTGAGATGTTTCCTGAGGATTTTTTGAGAAACACCGCAAGAGAAACAGGGGTTGTTGAACGGGAGCGTAAAATTGACGTAGTCATCCTTTTTTGGGTAACAACGCTCGGATTTGGAGTACGTTTTTTGAGTACTATCAGGGGGCTAAAACGGAAATACGAGGAAAAAGCGAAAACCACATTGAGCATAAGTAGTTTCTACGATCGATTCACACCTGTGATGGTCGATTTTCTCAGAAAATGTGTGCTTCATGCTATTGAGTTTCAAGCACAGCAAACCGGTCGTATTTTGGATGCCAAATTGAAGCGTTTTAAGGATTTAGTTATCCAAGACAGCACGATTATCCGGTTGCATAAATCTCTTGCGAAGATATGGCCTGCGGCAAGAACGAAAAAAATCGCTGCTGGCGTTAAAGTCTCATGTATCGTTAGTGCGGTTGCCGATAGTCCTAAATCTGTAAGGATATATCCGGAAAGGACTTCAGAGGCCAAAATACTACGATTGGGACCTTGGCTCAGGGACCGTATCCTGCTCATCGACTTGAGATACTTCAAATACCGGTCCTTCGACAGAATTGACCGCTATGGCGGCTATTTCGTTAGCAGGTTGAAAGGAAACGTAAATCCGTTGATTGTTGGGGTCAATCAGAAATGGCGAGGTAACTCTGTAGATGTCGTAGGGAAGAAACTAAGAGATATTCTTCCACACTTGAAGCGAGAGATACTTGATGTTGAAGTAGAAGTAGAATTCAAACGGAGAAAGTATAAAGATGAACAAAGCACAGTGAAGAGGCAATTCAGAGTCGTATGTGCTTTCAATTCAGAATCTGGCGAGTATCACTCATATTTGACTAATATCCGCGTTGAAATCTTATCTGCTGAGGACATCGCACTCCTGTACAGAGCGAGATGGGAAATAGAACGGATATTCAAGGAATTGAAAAGCCACTATCGTATGGATCAAGATACCAAGTGCAAACCCAAACATTGTGAAATGCTTAATTTGGGTCGCTATTCTGACGTTAATGTGCTCACGTAGAATCCTCCATCTGATTCGTAATGCCAATCCCGAAAATGCGAACCGATACACGCATTTACGCTGGGCAAAGGTGTTTACGCAACAAGCAGACCGATTATTAACTGAAGTTGTTGAATGTATTGGGCTGAAATTGGATATGCTCACCATATACGACATTTATCTTGGTCAAGGATGCGATCCCAATGTTAAAAGGGTGAGGTTGATGGAGCGATGGGTTACTTAACCGAACACGCATGCTCTGCAATTAATAGCACGAAATCCACAAGATTTTGAACTATTATCAATCCCTCAACGGACATCCCCAATCTTCAATTCTCGCCTTACAGCCACCACATACCTTCGCATATTTACAGCCATTACATTCCTCCTTTGAAAACTCAATCTTTTCCAGAGCCCGCCAAATCATATCAATTCTATCAGCCTTAACATTGCCTACATTGGCCGGAAGGAAAGGGCACGCCCACACAGCTCCATTTGGCTTGATATACATCATGCCATTACCCGCCAAACAACCGCCGAAGAACCGAGCAAAGAGATTTATTAGCAGCCTGCGGTCAATTCCCCGACTTTGGAGTACGTAAGTCCAGTATTCCGGTGCTGCAACGGGTATCAATATCGCTCGGGCTTCTCGCTGTTTCACGAGAATCAAGTCCAGAAGCGCTTTGAACTCTTTTTCACTTAGTGCAGAATCTCTAATCTCTTCACCCCTACCAAAAGGGACGAAGTTATAGATGAAATAAGAATATACGCCTATCCTATCGCCATAATCTATGACTCGTTCGATTTCATTGAAATTCTGCTTGGTTGCAACTATATTCAGGTGTAAATATAGCTTTTCCGCTATGCAATTTTCTATCCCTTCAATTACAGCATCGAACGCACCTTTGACACCCCTTAGGGCATCATGTATCTCGGGATTCATTCCGTCCAAGCCGATTACCACCCCAACGTCATATTCACGCAGCAATTTTGCTACTTCTTTCGTTATCAGTGTTCCATTCGTCGCTATGAATACGCTGAACCCTATTGACTTTGCGTATGCGATCAAATAAAAAAGGTCTTCGCGTAGCAAAGGCTCGCCTCCAGTGAATACAAACGACCTAATGCCTAACGCTGCTATCTGATCTATCAATGCCCGCCCTTCTTCTTCTGTTAGTTCATCATAAGATGCATCTCCACCGAACGCATGACAATGGATGCAGTCCAGGTTACACCTGCCTGTCATTTCCCATACCACATGAGGACTCAGCCCGAAGCAAGAAATCCGTTTCGCGCCTGCACCTGCATGGATGAGGTTCTTTAACTGGCACATCCAAAGAAGAAAAGCCTTCTTATTCCAGCCGGAGAGCATGGCATATAGTACAATCGCTACTGCTTGCTTCAATAGCAGATGTGGCGGATTGTAAAAGCTTTTCACTCGCTTAATTATTCCTTTGCGCCCGTTTCTCATCACATAAAAAGCACCGTCACTACTATTTCAAGTTAAATACATTGGTGATACTCTTCTTTGCCGTATCATAGCCGCCATCAAGATAAATCGCACCAATTACCGCTTCAAACGTCTCGGCGAGAACATAAGGCTCTTCATTTGCTCTTTGTTTCTTCTCGCCTACACCCAGCATAATAGATTCGCTGATTCCAACCTCACGACCGATTTTTGCAAGTGATTCCTCTCTCTCGAGTTCTATTTTCTTTCTTGTTATCTCATCTCGCGTCTTGCAACCCGACTGTATCAATAAATCAACCAATACCGCTTTTAGGACTGCATCTCCAAGCGTCCGGAATATCTCCTGGTCTTCACAAGCATGGTTTCGTTGCCTTTGCTCTAGTGCATATGCTTTACGTGTCAAGGCGCGATTTAAAATATTCTTGTCCGAGAATGAATACCCGATTTTTTCTTCGATTGTCATGCTGCCTTCATTTTTAATTATATTCGGTTTCGGCAATGCTTCTTTTTGTCGACCACACATCTTTGCCGCAATGGTAGCTGCTCCGACACCATTGTCTATATTCACTACGGCTAATCCGGGCGAGCAGCTCTGGAGCATAGAAAGAAGAGCTGCAATACCCTTACCTCCAAGTCCATAGCCCACGGATGTAGGGACGCCAATCACGGGCACGTTCACCAAGCTTGCTACTACGGAAGGCAATGCGCCTTCCATACCTGCCACCACGATTATCGCTACCACATCTTCATTTACAATCGCCTCAAGAGGTGATGCCAGCCTGTGTATGCCTGCGATACCTACATCGTAGGTCTTTATCACCTCACAACCACACACTTCGGCAACAACTCGCGCTTCCTCAGCAACTGGTATATCTGCAGTTCCAGCCGCGATCAGCCCTATTTTCCCGCTACTTTCAAACTCGTAGCCTCGCTTCTTTACTACTATCGTCCTCGAAACGGTATTATAGTCCACATCAAGATCCGTTGTTTCTTCCTCCACTCGCTTCTTTATCCTCTCGGCCTCGCGCACCCGGCTAATCAACGCAAAGCCCTTTTCCGATGCAAGTGCAACCGCTATATCTGCCACTTCATTATTGCTTTTTCCCTCGGCAAAGATTATCTCGGGTATGGCAGTCCTATACGACCTGTTTATATCTATCCGTGCAAAATCCTTTATCTTCCTTATACTCTCTAACTTCAGTTCCTTACTCGCTTCCTCTATATCTATTTCCCCGCGTCCGAATCTTCTCAGTATCTCTTCCATACTCAATTTTCTTTTGTTTATACTTACAATCTAAGGAAATTAATTAAAAATTAATTAACAAGAAAGCATAATATCCAACTAAAATTAATTATTGACACAGATTAACACATATTAACGCAGAAGAAATTAAATCAGTCTAAATCTGCGTCTTAATTTCTTATATGCAATGAAAATAGAGGAACTCGGCGAAATAGGATTAATAGAAAGAATAGTGAAAAAGTTTCGTGTAGATCGAGAAATGGTGACTGTGGGGGCGGGAGATGACGATTGCGCTGTTATAGATACAGAAAAAGTAAAAAATAGATTCAAACATCTTGTTATTACTACCGATACACTGCAAGAATCAACCCATTTCCCTCACGGCATTTCACCGTTCCAAATAGGTTGGAGTATCGTAGCGGTGAACTTAAGCGATGTCGCAGCGATGGGTGCATACCCTTTTGCCTTCACTATTGCTATGGGCATCCCGGCACAGACAGAGACCGCATTTTTGGATGGGCTGGTAGCGGGGATAGAGAAATGCGCTGCCACTTACAATACCGCCGTAGTAGGCGGAGACACAACGATGAGCAAAGAGCTCATATTAACCGGTACATGTTTCGGATTTGCAGACCGGCCGGTAAGACGAGCCGGAGCTAAAGTGGGGGACTTAATATGCGTGACCGGTTCGCTAGGTAATGCTGCGCTCGCATTGAAGCTGATAGGAGGCGAGCTAAAAGCGCCAGGCGATGTGGAAGAAAGAATAAAAAAGGCACTTTTTCAGCCAGTGCCGAGGATAAATGAAGGCATTACAATCGCAAATTCGGGCGTGGTTACTTCCATGATTGATATAAGCGATGGTCTCGCTCTTTCATTAGCCGAGATAGCAAAAAAGAACTCTGTTGGTGCGGAACTATACGAGGATAAAGTGCCTGTATTGAGCGATGAGATAAGAAGTGACTTGAGACTATCAAAGCGTGAACAGAGAGAGCTTGCGTATTATTTCGGTGGCGATTATGAATTACTTTTTACTATTGATGCGGGTGCGTTAGAGAATGAAGAAATGATGAGTGAACTGATAAAAGACGTGAACATGAGCGTTATTGGGAAAATAGTGCCACAATCCGAAGGTATTTACACTAAAAATGATGGAGCGAAAGAGAAAGTGGAGATAAAGGGATATCAGCACTTTTAGCACAAGTGGATTAATAGCGAAAGTTATATATCCTCCCTGTTCTTATTTAATATGGGTGATTCGATTGATTGGTATAGCCTCATATGGGGCGTATGTGCCCTCATATAGGATAAAAGTAGAGGAAATAGCGAAACAATGGAATGAAGATCCAGCGAGTATAAAGTCGGGGCTGCTTGTAGAAGAGAAGTCCGTGCCCGACCTGGACGAAGATACTGTGACAATATCCGTAGAAGCAGCTCGTGCCGCTATCCTTCGGGCAAAGATTGACCCGAAGGCAATAGGTGCTATTTATGTGGGTTCAGAAAGCCATCCTTATGCCGTAAAACCCACCGCCACCATTGTAGCCGCGGCGATTGGAGCCCCTCATTCTACCACTGCTGCGGACTTCGAGTTCGCATGTAAAGCCGGGACCGCAGCCATACAGGCTTGCATGGGTTTCGTTTCACTAAACAAAGCAAAATATGGGCTTGCTATCGGGGCAGACGTTTCACAATCAAGTCCGGGAGATGCTTTAGAATACTCTGCGGGTGCAGGGGGTGCCGCTTTTATCATCGGGCAAAACCAGGTAGTCGCAGAGATAGAGGAATACGCTTCCTTCACTTCGGATACACCCGACTTCTGGCGACGAGACCTGCAGAAATACCCGTCACACAGTGGCCGCTTCACCGGTGAACCTGCCTATTTCAGGCATACTATCTCCGCTTCGGAAGCGTTAATGGAAAAAACGGGGCTTCGGGCTACGGATTTCGACTTTGTCATTTTCCATCAGCCAAACGGCAAATTCCCGCTTAAGGCTGCAAAAACTCTTGGATTCACATCGGCACAAATCAAACCCGGCCTGATGGTCTTGCATTTTGGTAATACCTATTCGGGCGCTTCCCTTATAGGTCTCGCATCCGTTCTTGATAAGGCATCGGAGTCACAACGGATTTTGATGACCTCTTTTGGTTCAGGTGCGGGTTCAGACGCATTTGCACTTCGTGTTACAGACCTTATAGAGAGTGTAAGAGAAAAAGCACCAAAGGTTGAAGATTTCCTTAGCTCAAAGAAATATTTGGATTACGCCGCTTATGCAAAACATCAAGGTAAAATAAGGATGTAAAGAGTATAAAAATGAGAGAAGTAGCGATAATAGGTGCAGGAAGTACTAAATTTGGGGAACTATGGGAGAAATCCTTCCGTGACATCTCTGTAGAAGCAGGGTTAAGGGCGATAGGAGATGCTGGGATAAGCGGAGAGGAGATAGATGCACTATATGGCGGGAATATGTCGGCGGGTAGGTTTATAGAGCAGGAGCATATTGGCGCGTTGATAGCCGATTACGCAGGGTTAACCGGGTTGCACATTCCTGCAACGCGAGTAGAAGCTGCTTGCGCTTCCGGTGCTCTCGCATTACACTTAGCTGTTCTTTCCGTGGCTTCCGGTTGGTATGACTTCGTAATAGCAGCGGGAGTGGAGAAAATGACCGATGTTGATTCCGACATAGCCGATGATTTGCTTGCTTCTTCTGTGGATAGAGAATGGGAAGCGATTTGCGGTGCCACTCTTCCGTCCTTGTTCGCGCAAATGGCGCGTGCGCATATGGAAAGATATCATACTACGAGCGAGCAAATGGCAAAGGTGGCGGCGAAAAATCATGCTAACGCCATTCACAACCCCTATGCACAATTTAGACGGGCGATCTCAGCAGAGGCCGTGCTTAATTCACCCCTTGTTGCTGATCCCCTCCACATGCTGGATTGTTCAAGCATCGCGGATGGTGCAGCGGCAGTCGTTTTATGTGCCGCTGATAAGGCGAAAGCGTATACTGATTCACCGGTATATGTGAAAGCATCTGCACAAGCGAGTGATACCATCTCGCTTCATGATAGACGTGACGTAACAGCGATGGATGCAACGATATTCGCATCAAAGAAAGCTTACCAGACCGCATCTTTAGAGCCTTCGCAGATAGACGTTGCTGAGGTGCACGATTCATATACTATAGCGGAGATACTAGCTATCGAAGATTTAGGGTTCTTTAATAAAGGCGAAGGCGGCATTGCTACAGGAGAAGGACAGACAGAAATAGGTGGTCGTATCGCTATAAACCCTTCTGGCGGGTTAAAAGCATGTGGGCATCCTCTCGGTGCAACGGGCATAAGACAGGCGGTAGAAATAACACAGCAACTCCGGGGAGAAGCCGGTAAAAGGCAGGTACCCAACGCCGAAGTTGGACTGACACATAACATTGGTGGGACGGGAGGAACCGCAATTGTCCACATATTCACTTCTTAGGCTGTGCAGCGGATATGTCCATGATTATCGTGTTTACGTATAGATATCGAAACTTTTAATTAGTCTCATTACATATCTTAGGTAGGATAGAAACAAAAGATGGGAAACTTGTTTGAGGACCTGATAACAGAAGGGGGGGTATTTGCAAATAAGGAAGTACTTCGCTCTACGTATATTCCTGAAAATTTACCACATAGGACTGAGCAAATAGAAGGTTTGGCTAGAATACTCTCCGCAGCATTAAAAGGTGAGACGCCATCCAATATAGTGATCTACGGTAAGACCGGTACGGGAAAGACAGCAACGATGAAATTTGTGAGCAAAGAATTAGAGGAGATGGCACAGAGGAATGGATCGAATTGCACCATAATATACATAAACAGTGAGATATTCGATACGCAGTATCGAGTTTTTACCTATTTAGCACGGGTGTTCAATAAACGTGTTCCGATGATCGGTTGGCCAACAGACATGGTGTATTCCGAGCTTAAGAAGGGTATAGATGCAGAAGATAGGTGCGTAATTGTGACTTTAGATGAGGTGGACAAGTTAGCAAGCAAAGGGGACGAAGCATTATATAACCTGTCTAGGATAAACAGCGAGTTAAATAATGCACGGGTGAATGTAATAGGTATTTCAAATGACCTGACCTTCACTGAACTACTGGATCCGAGAGTAAAGTCGTCATTAGGAGAGGAGGAGATAATATTCCCACCTTACAATGCGGACCAGTTAAAGGATATTCTGAAAGAGAGAGCGGATGTGGCGTTCAATGATTCCGTGCTTGAAGATGCAGTGATACCGCTATGTGCTGCTTTTGCAGCTCAGGAGCATGGCGATGCAAGACGTGCTCTTGATCTGTTACGTGTATCCGGTGAAATTGCTGATCGCTCAGGATCCAAAAAGGTATGCGAGGGACATGTGAGACTCGCAAGTGAAAAGCTAGAGACTAATAGGGTGGGAGAAGTGATAAAAACGCTACCTCTGCAATCGAAAATATTGTTAGACAGTGTGCTAGTGCTAAACAAAGAGAAGAATAAAAGGCGCTTCTCCAGCGGCGAAGTTTATAACACGTATCGGAGATTGTGTAACCATCTGGGCATGGATGTGTTAACGCAGCGGCGTGTTACCGATTTGGTCTCGGAATTGGACATTTTGGGCTTGTTAAATGCCGTAATTGTAAGCAAAGGTAGATATGGACGGACTAAGGAGATTTCACTAAGTGTGCCCGAAGAGTGTGTGCAACCGGTCTTACTTGAAGACTATAAACTTAAAGCACTATCTGATATTAAAGTAAGAACGCAGATAACATTGTAAGGGAAATGAAAGATGAGCGAGAAGGAAAAAAAAGAGATGACAACAGGCCTCAAATTTGAGGTGCCAGAAGAGTTGTTAAAGAAGTCATTAGAGGCATTAGATTTGGCGAGGGCTACGGGTAACGTGAAGAAGGGGACAAATGAAACCACGAAAATTATAGAACGGGGTATGGCTAGGTTGGTGCTGGTCAGTGAGGATGTTACACCGGAAGAGGTAGTAATGCATCTTCCACCGCTGTGCGAAGAAAAAAGCATACCCTACTTGTTCGTGAAAAACCAGAAAGATTTAGGTGCTGCTTGCGGTATAAACAAGGGTTGTGCCTCCGCGGTCATTGTGGACCCCGGTAAAGCAGAAGAGGCAGTTGTGAGCGTTATAGCGGAACTAGAGAAGTTAAAAGGGTAACGGAAGTGAAAAGGTAGGAAATGAGCGAAGAGAGAGGGGTACCTGCTGAGGTAATAGAGGTGGTGGGTAGAACGGGGATGCATGGCGAATCCACGCAGATAAAATGCAAGATACTAGATGGTGAGAATAAAGGAAGAATCCTCACGAGGAATTGCATAGGCCCACTAAGAGTGGGTGATTATATTATGCTACTGGAGACCGCAAGAGAAGTAAGAAAATTACTGAGAAAGTGAAGAGATATGGAGAAGAAATGTTCTTTTTGTGACTTGCCAATAGAGCCAGGAAGAGGGATGATGTATGTAAAGCGTGATGGAACGGTCTTTCATTTCTGTAGCTCTAAGTGCGAGCGCAACATGATAAAGCTGAGGCGGAAAAGAAGAAAAGTCCGATGGGCTGCAAAAGCTAAAGAGGTATGAGGATCTATTTTTTTGATCTTGCTGTTCAGAAAAGAAAGTCAAAACACTCTGGTCAGGATCTCTACTGAAGACAGGGATACTAACGAAGCTTGTGATCGGTTAAAGAACTATTTGCAGACAATGGGGAAAAATGAAGAACGGGTTTTAGCCGTTCTATCTTTGCTTCCCATTCTTTTTGGCTCCGATCTGCAATTACCTCAACTGTTTCATTTATGTCTTCGCCCTAAGTCAAAATCGCTCTGAACGTATATTCCTCGTTGTGCGCTTTTCCACAGGAATCAAAAAGTTCGATGTAGTACCTAAATAGGTGGAAGTTATACTTTATATACAATGAAAAAGGATCAAATCACTTGAAATCGAATTCAACATCAATCTTCTTACCTGCGATCTCTTCCAGGGCATCTAACAATAGCTGCTTCTTCGCTATAAGTTCCTCTTCCTGTGTAACTATACGCCTCTTTGATCGGTCTATACCTTCTTCTAATCGCGGGAGTTGCCCCTTGGCAGAAGCAATAGCTTGCTCAATCGCCTCTTTATTTTCGAGGATTGTCATATCTGCAAGCTTACCTTTAGTCTCTTTTATTCTTGACTGAAACAGCTCCCTTTTTCCTTTTACCGTGGCTAGATCAGCATTTAAGAGATGATCTAGCCATTTCAATGTCGAGTCTCGCTTTCGATCCTTCAGGATGGCTGTGTCACTGTCTATGATTTTCTTAATAGCGATGAGAGAGTCTTTGATGTCCCCATCGAGAGCTTGAATTGGGGACGACAAGATAGAAGATACCGCTTTTCGCTCTTCCGTAGTAAGAGTATGCCGTCCACTCTCATCCTGTTTCTTTAATAGGTTGAGTGGTTTCTTAATAGGTGCGAACAATTTCCTAACGTCCGATTCAAGCACGTTTAAATCAGCTTCTAACAGTGCTAATTCGGTTTCAAGCTCTTTGAGTCGTATCCATTCCGCGTCTTCTTCAAGCTGCCTCAACCTCACCCCTTCTGTTTCTATTTTACTTTTGAATACAAAACAGTCTTCTTCTTGATCACGAACATTCGCCTTCTCCTTTTCTATCCCCGATTTTAGATCTTTTATCGTTTGTACAATCCCCGGTACTTCTTCTAACTTCATTATATGGTGTTCTTTTTCACGTATTGGTGTGATAAGTAGGTTAAGAACAGTTTTCAGGCGTTTGAGATCCGCTACAACCACCTTAACTGCATCAGGGAAGAGAGACCGAACATAGTAGACGCTCTTCGATGATTTGCCAAGAGTTGATTCTATGTTAGCGGATGTCAGTTTATAAAAGGCCAGAACAGTTTTATAATCGGTTTGCGTTGGAACCGAAATTTTTTCAGTCAGCATATTGAGCTGTTTCACCATCTTATCTCGGTTTATCAGCCCTAATTTGGTGAGATTGGCCGGCATATTCTCAACTGGTTCCGCGTCCTGAAGCGGGGTTGTATCTTGTTTGAGCCGATCACGTACATCTTCAATCTCACGATATAACTTATCGGCCGTTGCACTCAGACTACGGAATAGCGAGTTCGATACCTGCTCCAGCCAGGCATCTAGCCCATCGAAGGCAACGGTGGACGGTATTTCATCTTTACCAAAGATACTACTTAGCCACTTCACATGTTTACGTAGGTGCTAGATATGTTTATAGTTTTGCTTCTGCTATGCAACTTACCATTATTCACAGGTCATGTTAACAGTATATGGCAGCACCATTGACAAAGAAGGAAATACCAAAAAAAAACATGAAAAATGCAATTATGAGCATCGTTAATTTGTATCTTCGCCCGACAAAGAAATTCTTGCCGCGGGCGAAAGAAAAAGAGACGAAAGAGTACCAGGCGAAATCAGAAAGGAAATGCCCTAGGGTAACCAAAATTATTCCGGTTAGGGCAAGCCACTCAAATCCCGTCAATAAAATCGGGTATCCTATTGCCATCCACCAGGGTATAAAGGAGGGATTGAAAGTAGTGAGAAGAAAACCGCCAAAAATCTAACTGTTATATTTATACCTTGTGCCGCACTTTTCATTGCTTATCTCTTCCTCTCGTGACCATAACGTCACAGCCTTCGCCTCTTTAATCATGCTTAAGGCCATTAAAATGAGTGCAATGCCGCCTATTATATATATCCAGGGTTCTAATTGGTGAAAATAGCTTTTCAATCCAAATCCTAAAACAACAAGTGCTGATATGATCATGCATTCAACGAAAACGTGACCTATCATGGTGAGTGGCCCTGATAACGCACCCTTCTTCAATGTATCGGATATTACAAAAGCAAGAAGCGGTCCAGGTATCAAAGCTCCGCTCAGCCCAGTCAGAAATCCAATAGCTACCAGTGATGCACCGATTAAGAAAGGTGAAGCGGCCATTTTTGTTTTTGTAAAAGGCATATATAGTGAAAGATATAAGCTTTTTCTCTTGACAAAATCATAAAAACGCGAAACTTATTGATCTATTTGTTAGGCCCATATATTACTTAGTAACTATTATTATTATCCAGTAACGTTTATGGAGGAATAAAGGGCGGGGGCTCGTAGCTCAGTGGAAGAGTGCCTCCTTCGCGAGGAGGAAGCCACGGGTTCAAATCCCGTCGAGTCCATAAGCTAAGTAGAAGAAGAAGTAGAAAAAATGAACAAAAAAGGTGATGTGAGTACAAATGATGCCACAAATGGGTTATGATCGGGCGATAACAGTATTTAGCCCTGATGGAAGATTGTTTCAAGTAGAATACGCAAGGGAAGCGGTGAAACGAGGAACTACCGCCGTGGGGATAAAGGCACAGGATGGTGTTGCGCTGTTGGTGGACAAGAGATTGACTTCCCGACTATTGGAAGGTGGCTCCGTAGAGAAAGTGTTTCGGTTAGACGGGCATATAGGTGCAGCAACTTCGGGATTGGTAGCAGATGCAAGGATGCTGATAGATAGAGGTCGGGTAGAATCACAAATAAATAAAGTCGTGTATGACGAGCCAATAGATGTAGAAACATTAGCGAAAAAGATATGCGATTACAAGCAAGCATTTACACAATATGGCGGGCTTAGACCGTTTGGCACAGCGTTGTTGATTGGAGGTGTGTACAATGGCGATAAGTACCTCTTTGAAACTGACCCCAGTGGGGCGTTACTGGAATATAAAGCAACTGCTATAGGTTCCGGGAGAAGCATAGTAACTGAGTTACTTGAGCAGCAATATAAAGAAGACATCAAACTAGAAGATGCCATCTTGCTCGGTTTGGAAACGTTGTATAAAGTGACAGAAGGGAAGATAGACGTAACAACTGTGGATGTAGGTCTCGCTGAGTCAGAGAAGAAAAGCTTCAGGATTTTAGAGGCAACTGAGTTGGAACCGTACATAAAAAAGGTGCAAGAGAAGGGGAAGAAGGCAGAAGAGTAAGGAAATGGTAAGTCTAGACAAAGCGGTGGTGGCTAGGTATAAGCACGGCAAGAAGATTTTTGAGACCCTTGTTGATCCCGAACTGGCATATCAGATCAGGAGTGGGGGTAAAGGCGAAGTTGAATCCGCTTTGGCTGCAGATGAGATTTTTTCAGATGCCTCAAAAGGTGAAAAGGCAACGGACGGGGATTTGATGGACGTTTTTTCTTCCACAGATGTGGTGGAAATAGCGGAGAGGATAATAAAAGAAGGCGAGGTGCAACTGACTGCGGCGCAAAGGAGAAGAAAGGTTGAGGAGAAGAGGAAAATGGTAATAGACCAGATAGCTCGCATCTCTATAAACCCGCAGACGAAAACGCCTCATACGCCTACAAGAATAGATATTGCTATGAACGAGGCTAAGGTGCACATTGACCCCTTTAAAAGTGTAGACGAGTTAGTAACAGAGACGGTGAAAGCGATACGGCCGATAATTCCGATAAAGATAGAAGAGACCGAGATAGCGATAAAAATACCGGCTGCATACACAGGGCGGGTATATGAGCTAAAGGGCAATTATAGTGTGATAAAGGAAGAGTGGCAAGGAGATGGTTCATTCGTAGCGCTGGTGAAAATACCGGCGGGAATGAGAGACGAACTATTCTCTTTTTTGAACCATATAACAAAAGGAGATGTTCAAACAAAGATAGTGAAGTGATGTACCATGTATAAAGTAGTGGTTCCAGGGGATTTTATCTCGACTGAGGTGAATCGTGCAGGCGAGGGCACTTACGTTGAAGATGGTAATGTGTATGCGCTGAAATATGGCGTAGTGGACGATAGAGGCGCGATAAAGGTGGTGGCACTTTCCGGAAAGTATATGCCAGTGAATGGAGACGTGGTGATAGGGAAAATATCCGAGATTTCGTTCCCTTATTGGATTGTTGACATCGCAGCGCCTTATGAAGCGCGATTACGCAAATCAGAATTTGGAAGGGGCGAGAATATAGATTTTGGTAACATGTGTGAGTATCTGGATATTGATGATTTGATTGTAGCGAAGGTAATGAATGTGGATGTAATGATGAGGATAGATCTAGCATTGAAGAACGAATTCAAGATGGATGGCATCGGTAGATTGATAGAAGTATCACCTACAAAGGTACCACGCATAATAGGACGGAGTGGTTCGATGATAAAGCTGCTGAAGGATAAATGTAATTGCTTTATCTTTGTCGCAAAGAATGGTCGTATCTGGATAAAGGGCAGAAGTGCAGATATGGACATCGCATCGCAGACGGTGATGAAGATTGCGAATGAGGCTCATACGTCCGGGTTAACAGATCGGATAGCACAGTTTTTAGATTCGTATAAGAGTGAAAAAGAGAGGGATAAGGTAGAAGAATGAAAGAAGGAAAAATAGAGCTTATAAAAGATGGGGCAAGGTTGAGTGGTAGAGGTTTTGAAGAACTCAGGCCTATAAAGATAGAAGTGGGCGTGTTAAAAAGGGCAGATGGGTCATGTTACTTTGAGTTAGGGGATAATAAGGCAATTGCTGCGGTATATGGGCCTAGGGAGATGCATCCGAGGCATTTTCAAAATGCGAAAAGGGCGGTAGTCAAATACCGCTATAACATGGCACCTTTTTCGGTAGATGATAGAAAGAGACCTGGACCGGACAGAAGGAGTCAAGAGATATCGATGGTTAGTAGGAAAGCGTTAGACCCGGTTATACTAAGAGAACTATATCCGAAGACTGCGATAGAAGTGTATGTAGAGGTACTTCAATCGGATGCAGGTACGAGGACAGCGGGCATAAATGCGGCTTCTGTCGCGCTCGCTGATGCCGGGATACCAATGAGAGATTTGGTTTCTTCTGTTGCCATAGGTAAAATAGATGGTGAAGTGGTATTGGACTTGGATGCAAAAGAGGACAATTTCGGTGAGGCTGATATGCCAATAGCAATGGTTGCAAGGACAAACACAATTACGCTGTTGCAGATGGATGGACGACTAAAAAAGGAAGAATTTGAACGTGGGTTGAAGCTTGCGATGAATGGTTGTCGTAAGATCTACGAGTTGCAAAAAGCCGCGTTAGTTGAGAAATATAGCAAGAATGGGAATGGGGCGTGAAAAATAGAAATGGGACAGGAAGTTATAGAAGATATAAGGAAGGATTACGTGTATGACCTGATAGAGAATGGAAAGAGGGCAGATGGGCGAGGATTTCTTGATTTTCGTGATATCGTCGTAGAACGAGACCTGATAAATAAGGCTGAGGGCTCAACACGGGTGCAGATTGGCGATACAGTAGTTTTAGTAGGTGTGAAGGTTGAACCAGGTACACCTTTCCCCGACACTCCGAACAAGGGGGTTTTAATGACCAATGCGGAGCTTGTACCATTGGCATCGCCGGAATTTGAGTCGGGGCCGCCGGGAGAAGACAGTATAGAACTGGCAAGAGTTGTAGATCGAGGTATTAGGGGCTCAGAAACAATAGATTTGGAGGCGTTATGTATAGAAGAAGGGGAGAAAGTCTGGATGGTATTTATTGATATACATACTTTGGACAACGATGGTAACTTGGTAGATGCTGCCGCATTGGGTGCTATTACATCTCTTTTGAATATTGATATCCCATATGAGCAATATGGGTTAACCGGGAAAGACACACTGCATATACGGGACACACCTGTTGCGGTAACAGTGGCAGAAATCAGAGGGAACCTCTTAGTGGATCCAAATGTAGCAGAGGAGAGCGCAGCCACGAACAAATTGACGGTGATTTCAAATGTGGATGGGTCTATATCAGGACTGCAAAAGAGTGGTAGTACGGGCTTAACAGAAGAAATGATAGTGAAGATGACGGAAATAGGGATCGAAAAGGCGCGAGAAATAAGGGAGAAGTATTTACCTAAAATTTAGGGCAATAATAACCATCCATTTTTCTCTCGGGCTGAGCGACACAGTCTTTGCATGTAGATAAGATATTTTTTTTCCACCGAGTACACCGAGAGTATGGGATATTTCCCCTCTGCTCTGTGGTCTCTGTGGCAATCGTTTTTGAGTTCAAGCGTGTGCTTTAGCCTGACTTTTTTTCGGCTTCGTCTTCAATTTCAGCCGATAATAGTTTAGTGGATGAGAAATCTTCTCACATATGTCGTCACTTCCAATACAGTTGCCATAAGTACGCATTGTCCCACAGGACGGTGCGGTATAACGAACACTCCCCATATCACCTGCAATATGCCGCACCTGATACCGCGTTTGCTCTTCTTCAAAATCCGGCGAGTTCTTGTAAATCTCTATTATCTCATCTTCAGTCAGCCCTAAATTGAGTAAAAAAGCAGTAACTGCAAATCGCGCACCGTGAGTGACGTTTATACCCTCTTTTAAGTTGCTCAGAATGTGGGTTATGCAAGGCGGGAAAAAGTTTGGATCTTTCACGATGAAGCATTCTGCATCGCCGAACTTCTTTCGGGTTTCCTCTAGCTCGCGCTTTATATCATCTGTATAGCCTTTTATCGCACCACATACAGCTATGGGAACGTTCAATGGCAGGTCCTTCATTATCCGTTCATAGATCGCTTCCTGAATAATGCGAATAAATTCGCCCTTTTCCAGTTTCACACGTCCCTTCTCCAGTCCTCGATTCACAAGTTTCCATTTTTTATCATGTAGATTAGCTGTGAACCGCAAGTAATCAACGAACGGCATCTGAACATGCTCACGAAAAAAATCCACGTGTATGCTAAACTCTTCGGCCATCTCATAAATAATATCTCCGTCCCGGCTGGAATCTGCTAATAACAGCTCGTGTGCCGCTTTAGCTTCGGATAACACATATCTGCGGACAAGGTGCGCGTCATGGATGCAAGAGACAAGAATACGAGCAAAAGGATAAGATAGTAATTCCATCTCCGCTTGTGCGTTGGTGATTACAGCAGGCTTTATGATCACTCCATCTTTTATCGCTTCTAATATTCTAGCCTTACCTCTCAGTCTCGCACGTTCAAAAGTAGCAGAGCTTATTAAATTCTCCAGCGTGGCACCTGATTCTTCTACATATTTCGACGCTGAGGAAAGGAAAGGATAAAAGCATAAATGTGTGGATTCTGCACGCCATTTTATCATAGTTATCTAATGGTATATCCTGAATTAAATAAGTTGCTGAAGTGGATTTTTATTCGGGTGTCAAAGTTGCAGATTCTGTTTTGCTAATCCCATGTGTGGTCTTTTCCCAGTAGAACGGTTTTGTAATCAGTTGCCATAGCGCCTTGTAAGCGCCTACCGACTGAAGAAGCCAGTATATCGGACTTAGCATAGCCCATG
>QENH01000183.1 GCA_003336485.1 Candidatus Methanophagales archaeon | reverse complement strand
AAAATTGATAATAATTTGACATTGTCAAATTAAAGGATTGCGATAATTTTTTAGGTTCTTGGCAAGGTTGTCCTTGCCAGTAGTAACGAAAAAAGTCGCTTTGAGCTCGTATTCATCGAGAATTGCAAGGAGCACTGGGAGAACCTCTGCATCCTTTACCGTGTCTATATCAGCCCTAAGGGCAACACATTTAGCCATTTTTTCACCATCAACTAAATACGTACGGCATTATTGCTACTAGCATCACATTATTGACCCCATGCAGAACAATAGGTGCTACGAGACTTTTAGTCTTATAATAAATATATCCAAACAGAATGCCGGCAAAGAAGGTAAATCCGAGCTCGGGAACGGACCGCCATGTTAAGTGCATCACAGAAAAAAGGAATCCTGTGCTTAATAAAGCAATTCCCCATCCATACATCTTCGTCAAGTTGCGCTGAACAAGCCCCCTAAATAGCACCTCCTCTCCCAGTGCCACGAAAAAGGTCATGTAAATCAGGTCTCTAAACAAGTATTTGAATTCAAAGATAGGATATGCAGGTGCAGGCAAAAGAATGAAGTACTCGATAGTTCCTGTTGGTATTCCTATACATGCGCAGCAATATGTATCCCAATAGATTATCCTTTTTAAACCCGATCTCGGTTAAGCTAATGTCTTTCTCATAGATGTACCAACCACAAAGAACGATAATGAGGGAATACACCGCAGGGATAAGGAACTGTTGATCTATAAAGAACCAGGGAAGCGAGGACGTAAATAATATATAGAGTGGTAGAAGAGCAAGAGATTCTGCAGAATCCGAAAAATGTCTATTCGGTTGTGTCACAGAGACGACTGTGTATATTGCAAGCACCATAAACAGGGCGAGCATGATGCCATAGCCCACATTCTCATACACAAATACCCATTCCGTGACAATGATCCCCACGAATATCAGGAGTATGAACAGCGTTTGGAACGATTTTCTTAACTGTAATTTCATCAATTATATAAAGCCTACTTACAATTATAAAGACAGTGTATTTGTTTAGCGGGGGTATTAAAAACCAGGAGATGAAGGAACAGGGAGAAGAGGAAGGAGCAGAGGTTACAAGCACAGAAGCAGAGTCATTGGAGAGCAAATTGGACGAGAAGACTAAGTTAGCAGACGAATATTTATCGCGACTAAAATACCTCCAGGCGGATTTTGAGAACTATAAAAAGAGGGTTGTACGCGAGCGAGAACAGTACGAAATGTGCGCAACAGAGACGTTAATACAGAATTTATTACCGATTATTGATACTCTTGAATGCGCTATTGCATCTGCAAGCAATAACACAGCCTTTGAAGAAGGAATTGCGTTGATACATAAAGATTTGATCACAGTACTGGCGAAAGAAGGTTTGAAACCAATAGCGGCAGTAGGCGAGAAGTTCGACCCATATAAACATGAAGTGATAATGACGGTCACAGATGATGATCATCTGGAGGACACAATTCTTGAAGTGTTTGAGAAAGGTTATATGCTGGGCTCGAAAGTGATAAGAACATCGAAGGTGAAAGTATCGAAACTAAAAGAATAGTTTACTCATACTTTCTTTTTGAAAGAGAGGGGTTTTTTTATATTGAATAAACATAAGTATAAAGTAATGTTTTTTTTTGGAGATGAGTTAAAAGATGACAAAAACAATAGGTATAGATATAGGGACGAGCAATTCCGCTGCGGCTGCAATGATCGGAGGAAAGGCCACGATAATACCGAGCGCAGAGGGTACGAGCCTAGGCGGTAAGGCATTTCCTTCTTATGTTGCATTCACGAAAGATGGGCAAATGCTGGTTGGAGAACCCGCGAAACGACAAGCAGTGTCCAATCCCGAAGGAACGGTGATGTCCATCAAGCGGAAGATGGGTACTGACTATCGGGCGAAGGTACAAGGCAAGGAATACACGCCACAGCAAATAACTGCGTTCATGCTACAAAAGATAAAACGCGATGCGGAAGCATTCCTGGGTGATAAAGTAGATAAGGCAGTATTGACAGTGCCGGCATACTTTAATGATAACCAGCGTACCGCAACGAAGGATGCAGGTGCGATAGCAGGTTTGGAAGTTGTCAGAATAGTAAACGAACCCACAGCCGCGGCACTCGCTTATGGCATTGACAAAACGGAGAAAGAGCAGAAGATACTGGTATTCGATTTCGGCGGTGGTACTCTAGACGTAACGGTAATGGAGTTCAGCGAGGGTGTATTCGAGGTTATATCCACAAGTGGCGACACGGAATTGGGTGGAACCGACATGGATAACGCAATCGTGGATTACGTCGCGGAAGAGTTCAAGAAACAATCGGGAATAGATGTGAGGAATGACCGTATGGCATTGCAAAGGCTCCATGAGGCGAGCGAAAAGGCGAAGATAGAGCTCTCTAATGTGCTTGAGACTGATATCAATCTGCCGTTCATCACCGCAGATGCATCGGGACCGAAGCATCTAGTCATGAAACTCTCGCGTGCGAAATTAGAGGAGCTCGTGCGACCGATAGTGGACAAATGCAAAACTTCAATAGATCTGGCATTAAAGGATGCAAAACTCGCTTCTGGTGGCGTTACCAAAATCATATTCGTTGGCGGACCGACGCGGATGCCAATAGTGCAGAAATTTGTTGAGGATTACGTGGGCTCAAAAGGCGAGCGTGGCGTTGATCCTATGGAATGCGTGGCTATGGGCGCAGCTATACAGGCAGGTGTGCTAACAGGCGAAGTAAAGGACGTCCTGCTGCTGGATGTTACTCCCCTCTCGCTAGGTATTGAGACTTTGGGTGGCGTATTCACTAAATTAATAGAACGGAACACTACAATACCCACGAAGAAGAGTGAAACATTCTCTACGGCTGCAGATAACCAGACAAGTGTCGAGATCAATGTCTTGCAGGGCGAGCGCGAATTTGCACGGGATGACACGTCACTGGGGCGGTTCCATCTGATGGATATTCCGCCATCGCCAAGGGGTGTGCCACAAATTGAGGTTACCTTCGATATTGATGCCAATGGCATATTGAGTGTCACCGCCAAGGACATGGGCACAGGAAAGCAGCAGGCAATTACAATCACCGCGTCGACCAAATTAGCACAAAGCGAGATAGATCGGATGGTTAACGAGGCAAAGCAATTTGAGGAGGAAGACAAGAAGCGTCGCGGAGCTGTGGAAACTAAGAACCAGGCAGAAAATCTTATATATACCACGGAAAAGTCTCTTGCTGATCTGGGCGATAAGGTCACAAGTGATGAACGGACACGAATAAATGCTGTTGTCGAACGGCTCAAAGAGACGATAAAGAGCGATGATGTGCAGAAGATACAGGCGGAGATGGAAGAATTGACTCGTGCATTTCACGAGATTTCGACTCGAGCATATCAACAGGCAGGAGGGGCTGGAGCACAGCATCAACAGCAGCAGGCAGGTGGTCCAAAAGAAGGTGAAACCGGCACAGCGGATGCAGAATACAAGGTGGTTGATGACGAGGAATAACAAGAATAAAATGGAATATTGACACAGATTAACACGGACCAACACAGAAAAAGATCAAATCTGTGTGACTCCGTGTAAATCTGCGTCATGAATTAAATATGTAGGTAGGTAGAAGTTAGATTTTATGGCTCTCCGCTGTTTCATGTGGGTGATAGATGTGGTTAGGAGGCAGTCAAACAATCAAAAATCAGAAGAGAAAAGGGACAGATACCGCTTTAAATCCAAAAAGAAGGATGATTGATCTTAGTGATGACAATTGTGAGTCAGTTTCGTAGGACATCATATCTCGGATTATGAGATCTTGGAGATTTTGAGTTACCCTTACAAAACAGCGAAGGGCCTAAAAATTTGTATTATGCACAGAAATAGCAGAAATATCAGAATAAATAAACGTTACGCCGTTCTGACTCAAAAAAGAGGACCGAATACAATCAAATCCAGTCGAACTGAAGAAACGTCTATTGTCCGACATAGATCAGAGATAAAAGAGAATTCTGAGGAGAAGATACCTTATTAACAGCGACTTTTTATCGAATCATCACAGCGCCTGAAGGTACGCTTAACGCAGATTTAAAGTAGAGTAGCGCTTTTTAAATTATCAAAAAGGGTAAACTATTTACTGGTAGTTTCCTTAGGATTGCTACACTAATTTTGTTACTTGCGATAGTTTTATATAACTATTCTTCTTAAACTATAGATAAATAGAAAGAAAGAAAGAAAGAAAGAAAGAAAATAAAAACAAAGCCATAAAGATGGTATCGGGGATGAAATATGGAGATAACAAACGCAATTGTACTTTTCACAGATATTCGCGGTTTTACGAAATGGTCCAAAGGTATAGAAGCTTTTCAATATATTGACATATTCATTAATAAATTCTGTGACATCCTAAAAGAACAATTTCCGCCAGAGATATACCTAAAGAAACTTGGAGATGGCGCAATGGTGGTTAAAGTAATAGAAACTGATGTTACAATTGAATCGGTAGTAGACATGTTGACCAAGAATTTAGATAAACTTCGGCAGGTTGAGGCGAAATTTAAAGACTTGTGTAACGATTTTTTTAAATCATATGGATATCGGACAGAACGTCATTTGGGCTGGGGATTAGTGCGAGGTGTTGTTAAAAAGCTGAACGGTGATTTTATTGGTGCAAATATCAACAAATGTGCTCGATTATGCGGTATTGCCAGACCTTTTGGTATAGTAATAGAAAAGGATGATTTTCCTACTTTGCCACGGGACACAACATATAATTTTAGGCCACAGACGAGAAAACTTGGAGGTATAGTAGGTGATGTTAAGGTTTGGGTAACGGACGAAATAGCCACTTTGTTTACACCACGAGAAAAAATGCGTGAAGCACCGGAGATTCATGTTGCAGGTTTATGTATAAAGATTGCGAAAGGCAATATAATGGCATTAATAGCAAGAAGAGAAACGAACAGAAAGCTGTATCCAGGGCTATATGAGGGCTGTGGCGGCCAACTCGCATATTCGGAAGCTCTTATTGATGGTGTGAAAAGACACTTTCGGTTAGAAATGGATATAGATGTTGATGTAATAGAGCGTATCCACAATTTTTATGAAATAAAAGAGCCAAATGAACCGTTGATACCGGGGATAAAATTCTTGTGCCTTTACAGTGCGGGTACTCAGGAATCTAAAAATCACTCGGAAATCCGATGGGTTAGCGAAGAGGAATTAAAATTGATCCCACCAGAGGAATTTATTCCGGGACTTAAAGATGATTTTATCAATTTCATAGAAATGTACAAAAATCGCACATAGCGATCGTCCTTCTTCTAATTACAACGTGGAATCAAAAATGAATACCTTAGTGGACATCGCCTTAGGCGAACAAAAAGCGGATTTAGTACTGAAAAATGTGAACCTTGTGAACGTATACAGTGGCGAGATATACGAGACAGATATTGCAATCGCTCATGGCTTGATAGCCGGATTAGGGCGATACAAGGGCAGGGAAGAGATAGACGCCCATGATAACTATGCTGTTCCGGGATTGATAGACGGGCATACACACATAGAAATGAGTATGCTTTCGGTACGCGAATTCGCAAAGGCCGTAGTGCCACGAGGTACGACTGCTGTGGTTGCGGACCCGCATGAGATAGCGAATGTATTAGGTATCGCAGGAATAAGTGCGCTTTTAGATGATGCAAGAACCACAGCACTAAAAGTATTTTGTATGGCTCCTTCTTGTGTGCCGTCTACAGACCCTTCGCTGGGGCTCGAGACCGCAGGTGCGATGATAGACCATACAGAAATAAGGAAACTACTGCGGACGGACGGAATCATCGGCCTAGCAGAGGTGATGAACTACGTTGGTGTCATAGCAAAAGAGAAAGAGGTATTGGATAAGATGGAGCTCGCAAAGCTGCTAAAAATGCCTGTTGATGGGCATGCACCTTCACTCAGCGGTAAAGAGCTAAACGCATATATCATAAGTGGTGCAGGCTCGGACCACGAGAATACGACATACGCGGAATCGCATGAAAAGCTCCGGCTGGGTATGCGTGTGATGGTGAGGGAAGGTTCTGTAGCTAAAAACCTAAAAAGTATCGCGCCTTTGTTGCGGACCGTAGATACAAGGAATTGCATGCTTGTCACAGACGGCGACCGAACACCGCTCGATTTGAATGACGAGGGTTATTTGGATCATGTTTTGAGACGAGCTACAGAGGAGGGAATAGACCCCGTGAAGGCGGTACAGATGTGCACGATAAATCCCGCACAATGGTTCAAGTTGGATGCCGAAATAGGCGGAATCGCACCTGGTAAAATCGCCGACATCGTACTATTAAATAATTTAGATACTTTTGAAGTCGATAAGGTGCTAGTAAATGGGAAGTTCGATTTTGCACCTCCTTCTGAATATAGCTTTAACTATCCACAATATCGCGAAAGTGTAAGGATAATGCAAGTACAACCTGCTGATTTCGTGATAGAGCAAGAATGCGCGACAAAAGCGAGGATAATCGGTTTGATAGAGGGAGAACTCCTGACGGACGAGCTCGTAGAATCGATAAGCGGCATAGATATAGCTCGTGATATATTAGAAATCGGTGTTATTGAACGGCACCATTACTCTGGTAATATTGGTTTGGGTTTCGTAAAAGGGTTTGGATTGAATACCGGTGCAATCGCGTCCACTATCGCTCATGACTCGCATAATATTGTCGTTATCGGCACAAACGAAGAAGATATGGCTCGCGCTTGCAACCGATTAAAGGCGATAGGTGGTGGAATTGTTCTCTGCAACGGCAAAACAGTAACGAACGAGTTGGAACTGCCTATTGCTGGGCTCATGAGCGATAAAGGGTTGGATTATGTGATGCGAAAACAAAAAGATATGGATGATTTCATTTCCGTGATGGGCTGTAAACTGCCTGCGCCTATTATTACGATGTCTTTTCTCGCTTTACCGGTGATACCGAAGTTGAAGATAACAGACAAGGGGTTGGTAGATGTGACGAAACGAGAAATAGTCGGTGTTTTCTTATGAATTTAGAACTGTGGCGAGATATGTACACTACTAGAATCATTCGATTTTTCGCGTGAGCCTCTGTTTAACCCACCAAGAAAAAACAGAGGGGAAAAACATCCCTGCTAATAAACCTAATAAACCCAATAACCCCGACAATCCAGATATTAGAGCCTCTACGTTTCTTGTTAATAATGCCATTAGAACATCTAAAGCCAATAGAAAAGGCGAAATGAGAAGTAACAACCACCGAACTGCAGATCGAGCTGCTTGTACCAGAGCCCACCTCACCCTCGGTGACCCTTCTTTTGTTATTCTGCCGTTGTAGATCGTATTCGCACTCTGATGAACCCTTGGCGCTAAACCTAACCAACTGACAAGCTTGTTTGCGCTTGAAAACCTGCTGAAATCGCCTATCTCACTCGTTAGTAGTAGTGCCGTGTAGTAATTCACTCCAGGAATACCCATGAGTAGTTTTACGTCTTCACTCTCTGCCGATTCTTTTGCTATTCTCGTTTTTAACGCAAACTCAATTTTCTGCCGTTTTGATACGGCTCCCCTTACCTTTTCGTCCTCGTTTATTCGCTCTTTGTCTTCCCACCACGGATTTTGCTCTGTTATCTGTCTCAGTTCCATCTTCTGTCACTAATTAATTGACATTTGACTGTCATAATATTTAAACCTTTTTGATATGCGGTAACAAAAAAATACGGATTTTTGATTTTGTATTATCCAATTATCATAAACAACTTAATACTTAAACTTCCTTTCGTAATCTTTATGGGATAACCATTCTAATATATTGGATTGATATAATTATGACTTCATCACGATCAACAGAATATAATAATATGCTTCTCATCGCATTCCCTCATCCGTCTTCATATACATACATAAGCAACCGGAGTTTTTTCGCGTTTATGTCCTGCCTTCTTAACCATGTCCTTCACCTTCACGACCTTATCTCGATCGCAACCTGCGAAATCATTTGACTCTATCGCTGCCAATATCTTATCAAGTACCTCGTAAGACATTCCGATCTCCGCTTCATCCGTCTGCCCAGCCCAGAGCCCCGCAGAAGGCGGCATTTCTATTATCGCTTTTGGGATGTCCAGCGTCTCAGCTAGAGCTCGCACCTCTGTCTTCAGAAGATCGCCCAATGGGAGTAGATCCACACCACCATCGCCGTATTTGGTGAAATATCCAATCATGAGTTCGCTTTTGTTTCCTGTACCGACAACCAGATAATTCAGCTTATTTGCGAAATAGTACAGCACAAGCATTCTCAGACGCGGCTTAAGGTTCGCCGTTGCTATATCCCGCTCGTATGTCTTAGATCCAAGCGTTTCAAGGACCGTGAGAAATACAGATGAGAGGTCAACATTCCTTGTTTCTATATCAAACTTTTCCGCTACCTGTTTCACATGCGCGATATCCTCAGGATCACTGAAACATGGCATTAACAGTCCAAGTGTGCTTTTAGGGAATGCATTCTTACATAATACCGCAGTTACGGAAGAATCCAAGCCACCGCTCATACCTAAAATAACACCCTCGGCAGATGCTTCTTCCACCTTCTTTCTTATCCATCCGCTTAGCTCTTCTGCCTCAACATCCATATTCTTACCTTATAACATAATATCTTATCGTCATCATTCCTGTATGATACTGCGATTCAAGATTTCATACACCTTGTTCATATCGCTATTTTTACGCATGACATCTGCCAATTTATTATATTCTATGTCCCAATCAATCCCACCACTTTTGTCTCCCTTCTTGTAACTAGCTAATCCTTTCTTATTTCTTATGTAGTCCAAAAAAGCATGTCGGAATCCATCGTTGTCAAATATGCCATGTATATACGTCCCTATGACGTTCCCGGAAACCGCACCACCGACATCAGCCATAACCTTCTCTCCTGAGCGTTCAACAATCGTAAAGGCATTTTTTATTGCGCCCGCAGCGAAATGAATCCGCCCCATATGTATTTCATAGCCTGATATAGCCCCCTTGTAGAACTCCAAATCCGCTATCGCACGCACTTGATTCGTCATTTTCTGTGCATGACTTTCAAATACCGTTGTAGCCGGCAGCAGGTTAAAGCCTTCTATCTCACGGAGTTTGGATTCCACACCTTTGGGGTCTATCAGGGTAGTACAGAGCATCTGATAACCGGCACAGACGCCAAAAACAACGCAGTTACCGCTCATTGCTTTTTCCACTATCGCGGCTGCATAACCCTTACTTTTAAGATACTGCAGATCGCCAATGGTATTCTTTGACCCCGGTATAATTATCACATCCGGCTCGCCTATTTCTTCAGCCATACCAACATATCGCAGCGAGACAGTATCCTCCGCTTCTAAAACGTCAAAATCCGTGAAGTTTGATATATGTGGCAGGTAAACGACTACTATTTTTATCTCTTTCTCCTCTACCGGCGAATTTTTCTTTCCTTTTTCCAGTGCTAGCGAGTCTTCTTCTTGTATCTTAATATCCTGAAAATATGGTATAACGCCTAATACCGGCTTACCGACTCTTTTCTCTAGGTACTCCAGGCCGGGCTTGAGTATGTCCAGATCACCGCGGAACTTGTTTATCAGTATACCCGTTACCAACTCGCGCTCTTCTGCCTCAAGCAGTTCGAGCGTTCCCACAAGCCAGGCGAAGACGCCGCCTTTGTCTATATCGCCTACAAGCAGCACGGGCGCATCTAAAAGTTTCGCGATGCGCATGTTTACTATATCGTTCGCACGGAGGTTTATTTCCGCTGGGCTGCCGGCACCTTCTATCACTACAATCTCGTTTTCACGTGCGAGATGCTCGAAGCAGTCCTTTATGAGCGCCAATGCTTTTGGCTTGTAATCATGATATTCCTTTGCCGTCATATTGCCTATTGGCTTGCCACGTACGATGACCTGGGCGCCGGTATCGCTTGTCGGCTTCAACAAGATCGGGTTCATCTCCACTGTCGGCTCTTTAGATGCGGCGAACGCTTGAAACGCTTGCGCACGCCCTATTTCGAGGCCATCTGCAGTAACATAAGAGTTAAGAGCCATGTTCTGTGATTTGAAGGGTGCGACCTTATAGCCATCCTGGGTAAATATGCGGCAAAGCGCAGCTACAATTATACTCTTGCCCACGCCTGACCCCGTGCCCTGCACCATTATCTTTTTTGTTGTCATCTTTATACACTACCGCTTCGATTTCGGTGGTAAAAAACATTCTCTTAGAAAGAAAAGTCTTATAAAAAGAAATATTTTCTCTTTTAGCACAGGCTAAATTTTCTTTTGTATACTACTTTAAATACACCATTTCAAATATATCGTAATAGTCATTCATATTGATACGGAATATATAAGTGAATAATAATATGATATGATAAAACAATGTTATGATATATGGTGGGTTTTGTGATGGATGTGAAAAGTAAGGTGGGGTTGTATTGGGACAGAAGAAGCAAGACTTATGACAGAAATGTATATAAATCGCAAAATGCCGCTGAAGACTTCTGGAAGTCCATACTAAAAACTGAGATCGGGACAGAGCAAAATCTCAATATTTTAGATGTCGGAACAGGGACAGGCTTTTTAGCGCTCCTTTTTGCGGAACTTGGGCATAAGGTAACAGGAATAGATATATCCAAATCTATGCTAGAAAAGTCACGGTTTAACGCATACAAACAGAAGTTGGCTGTTAATTTCATGCATGGCGATGCGGAAAACCTGCCGTTTGATGATGACTCTTTCGACATCGTGATGAACCGGTATCTTCTCTGGACATTACCCGACCCCAAAACAGCAGTCAATGAGTGGAGCCGCGTTGTAAAATCCGGTGGTAAACTCATACTTATTGATGGCCGGTGGCACGATCCTGCAATATATATGCGTTTACGACGATTCATTGCTAGTATAATCGTTCTTATAACAGAAAACCGAAATCCTCGCATGTTCTCGAGCTATTACGCTACGATAAAAGCTCAATTACCCTTTTTTAACGGGATTACGCCAAACGATGTAGTTGATCTATTTACTGAGGTCGGATTAAAGAAAATATCAGTGAATAATCTTGAAAAGCTGAGGGCATTTGAAACTAAAAACCGACCCTTGCCATATAAAATAGCAAACAAGCCATATCTCTTTTTAGCGCTTGGCGAGAAATAAACTCTTTCTGTGTGGATACGGGAGTGCCCGAATTTCAAATCGATCTTGATAACATTAAGGCTTTCTGAATCGAGAAAGGAACCGAAAAGATAAGCAAACTCTAGGGTAAGTATCTCTCCCGAGGCTCCATCAGCGGATAAAAGTCCTTATTGTACTCCTTGTATATGCTGTATGGCGTATCCCAAATCCCTGTTGTGTCTATCTCTTCAGCATACGGATATTTCTCGTCGTAATCTGCCCAGTAGTTGCCAAGGTAGCTTATGTACATGTTACCGTTGTAAGTGTAGGTTATTTCTTCTTTGGAATTCCAGATGGTAGTCCAAAGAGAATTGTCATAAACGTTGTCCATGTTGTCTATGAAGTTGTTAAGATAGATTAAGTTATCTTCAGAAAATGTACCTAAGTTGATACCGTGATCATTGTTATTACAGACATTATTGCCAGTAATGTTATTGTTGTTTGAAGTTATCTTGATCCCTGCGCCTATCCTTGAACCTTCAGCGTTTGTTATATCGAACCCTTCAAGCGTAATCCCATCAGCAGTTAATGTAACAGCATTTCCGCTCCACTTTGCATCCACAACAGGATGACCAATCCCTCTTAGTGTAACCGATTTATCCACAACCACATTCTCGTAGTAAACACCGGAATAAACTAAAATCATATCTCCCATCGAGGCATTATTTATTGCATCTTGTATCCTCGTAAAATTTGCCCCGCCGCTATCATCAACAGACAATGTTCTCGCAGATGCTGTTCCTGCAAAGCAAGATAAAAACAAAATTGCAGCACATCTGCCAGATGATCAAAGATCGCCTTTTTGGGTTCCGCTTGTGCCGCTACCATGATGAGTTCAAACTTCTCTATCATGGGCAACGTATACTGGTTCCCCTCGATTATTCTGATCTGATCAGAACATCCCAGTTTCTGCAACACAATTCTTGACAATTCTGCCCTGTCTGGTTCTTGCTCTATCCCGACCCCTCTTAGCCCATAGAGACGACAAAGAATTATAAGACTGATAGGTAGTGGTCCGCTACCGAGAAAGAGAACATTGTCTCCTGGCTTAAGCGGTGATCCTTGATATTCGGTCTTAGCCAGTTGTAGGTAATTGGGGATATATGCGAAAATGCTCCTGATTACAGAATAGATCTCCATTATTTCTTCTGTTACCGATTCTACTGCATAATAGCACATACTATTACTCAGGCGCCCATTTTTATGAATCGCAGCCATGATGTACTATATAGGAGCCCCAATATTTAAAGGACCCAATATTTGCGGGTGAATTTAAGAACGACGCCCAATTACTACCTAAAAAATCAGATTAAATCCAAATAGGCGATATTAAATGTGACCTTTGTTCGGCTCGTAACACGACCGCTATTTCGGGTGATGCAAAGATAGCTCAAAAGCGGTCGGGCATGACAAAAATCCCATGATTTTTTGCAGATACAATGTGTGCCGGGATTGATTACAACCGACTGTTTGGAAGCTTATGTCGAGAAAATAAAGGCGCATTTCAAGGGGAGCAGGTATGCGCAGGTGGTGAAAGAATGGAAAGGCGGACGCATCTCAATGCAAAATCATTCATCCTTTGATTGGCGAGCTTGCTTGAAACTCTTGTACCATAAAAAAAAACCAAGAATACCGAGAATATAACCCAGACCTGCAAAGACCTTGAGATAAAGTGGCATCTCGCTTCCTGCTTCACCTGTGGCGGCGGCGCTTAGATTGACCATCTTCTCATTCCTGTGACCTGTTGATTCAACAACAACCAGCCAGTCCTTCCCAAATTTTGGATCAAAGCTAAACATGCCGTTTTCGTCGGTCTTACCCTCTACATACAGCTTTCCATCAGGATAGAATACTTCAACATCTCCATCCTGTACAGGTGTAGTTATAATACCGCCGTAGTATGCCTCGATATAGACCGACTCAACTCCATAATCTACGACTAGTGCATGCCCGGATACAAGAGCGGGACCAAATGCCACAATAACAAGAATTGCCAGTATCAAACCGCTCTTCATCTGAGTCCTCCTGATCTTTTCCGTCTCAAAAGAACAGCGATAAGCCCAATTAGCCCTACTGTTGTGAATAATCCGACTGCTGGTGTCTCAGGTGTTGTATCTGCTTCGGGGATGGTTGAGTAGTCCCCTTTCTCCGCGGGCGGGAAAGACTCGAATACCGGTACGATGAGGATGCTGCGTTCCATCACACCCTTACCAAAGGCCGCGATAGTCCATACCCCGGGTTCATCGAGTGTGTATACAAAGTTGCCATCGGAATCTGTCTTCGTGTAGCCTTTTACCATCATCCATGAGTCCTGCGGATAGATAGCCTCAGCTTTCTTGAGCACCTCCGGATCATCGCTCAGACGATACTTTACGATATAAACCGTTGTGTTTGTGAGTGGTTCGCCATCCTGAAGCGCCCTTGCTCTGAATACGAACCCTTCTTCTATCCCGTAAGGGCGTATGTAAGGGATTATCTCGACTTTATCACCAAGTTCTGCATCCCACCCATTCCATGTCGCTTGACCGCAGTGAATTACCGCCTTTGCATGATCAACAAATTCACCCTTAATCGCTGATACGTTCATCGCGGCAGAAACAATGTAATCGCCACGTTTGTCAATCGTGAAAGATACTTTATACGCTTTCACACCATCAACTGATGTCTCAACAGGGGTTAACTGCGTGATGTTACCATCAGGAGCCCTTACATATACTTCAGGGACATCAATGCAGTCAAAGAGTTCTTTGAATGGGCATCCCCAAGTGATCAGCACGGTCTTTTCCTCTCCCAAACTTGCAATGTAATCCTCAGGACTAACATCCATGCCTCCACCCGGAAAGAGCATCGTGAAGTGAGCAGATGCTATACCCACGATACCGCTTCCTACAATCGTAACCGCCACGAGCATAACAATAATATATTTTATTCTGTTACCCATATTCCTACACTCTCCACCATTCGATAGTCACCTGTACTAACCGCGAAAGCAAATGACCTATTTTTATATACATACTGCATGTAAAGTACATAACATATAAAAAGCTTTTCTGTTTTTTTTCGACATCTCATGTATCAAACCACTCTTCATCTTAACCCTCCAGATCTTTTTCGTCTCAAACCTCAGGAATATCAATGCAGTCAAAGAGAGGTAAGAAATACAACGGTATTGTTGACTGGTGGTTCAGGTCGGATCCTGAGATATTCCTTAAACTGTTCAGGCAATTCAGTAAAAGAAGAGTTTTCCAATAATCTTCTAAGCCCTTTCTCATAAATTCGATAGGTTATTTTTGTTCCTTCAGGCAACACCATAGCCAGATGATCAATTATCTCCTTTTTGGGTTCTGCTGCTGCAGCCACCATGAGAAGTTCGGGCTTCTCTTTTAGGGGTAATGTGAAATGGTTTCCCGCGATTATCTTGATCTGATCAGAAAGCTCCAGTTTCTGCAGCACTTTTCTTGATAGTTCTGCCCTCTCCGGTTCCTGTTCAATTCCGATTCCTCTAAGTCCATGTTGATGGCACAGCATTATAAGGCTTAAAGGCAATGGTCCGCAGCCAAGAAAAATAACATTATCGTCGGGTTTTAGTTCAGCTCCCTGACATTCGGTTCGAGCCAGTTGAGTATAATTTGAGAAATGGGTGAATTTTTTTAGTACTTCCCATGGAGCTCTACTGGCCAGTATGGAATTTGCATTTTCGATTTCGAGCCTCAAACTATATAGATTCCTGAATCTGACAATAGCCTCAAGTGCGGGGTTATATCCAAGTTTGCAGACGATATCTTCTACTAATCGGTCATCTACATCCAGTGCAGCCAGATAGTCCAATCGCTGAAAAAATGTTTTAAGGTGATTCGAATGGCTGTGAAGGATTTCTTGATCTTTAAGATCTTTTGTCATTGAATATATTCGCCCTAGTTCGTTAATTATTGATTGTCGCGAATGGCCCATAATGTTACTTCCCCCTTTATAATATTACTTACATCTATTAAAACATAATTAATTATTACTTTATTAAAGTTAGTTCTTATAGCCTCTCAAAGTCATTCTTAATCCGTTTTCATCCGTTCAAGCTCCTTATTATACCGCCTTTGCCATGATAAGCGGTATTCATTCAGACTTGCCCTTTTTACGGCTCCGTGTGGTCAGAAAAACCACGGTATTGTTGGCAGGCGGTTTTGGCCGAACCCTGAGATATTCCTTAAACTGTTCAGGTAATTCATAACGATAAAAGGTATCCAACAACTTTCTAAGCCCTTTCTCATAGATACGATATGATACCTTTCTTCCCGCGGGGAGAACCTTAGCCAAATGATCAAAGATAGCCCTTTTGGGCTCCGCTTGCGCGGCTACCAGGACCAGTTCGGGGCGCTCTTCTAAGGGCACTGAAAAATGGTTTCCCGCGATTATCTTTATCCGATCAGAAAGCCCTAATTTGTCCAGCACCGTTCTTGAAAGTTCCGCTCTGTCGGGTTCTTGTTCAATCCCGATCCCTCTTAGTCCATACAGACGACAAAGAATTATAAGACTGATAGGCAGTGGTCCGCTTCCAAGAAACAGGACACAGTCACCAGGTCTAAGCCCAGAGCCCAGATATTCCGTCTGTGCCAGTTGAAGGTAATTGTGTAGATGGTCCCAATTTTTTAGCGCTTCCCAAGAATCGCTGCTTTTTAGTATGGCTTTTGCATGTTCAATTTCCAATTTCGCAATATACGTACTTCTGAACCGGGCAATAACATCAAATGCTACCTTCAATCCGGAATTCGAGAGGAGCTCTTCTGCGTGTTTATCTGATATATCCAGTGCAATCAGATAGTCCAATCGTTTAAAGATGGTCTTAAGATGGTTCGAAGTATCTTGATATATCTCTACATCCGTAAGACCCTTGATCGCAGAATATATCTCCCTTATTTCTCCAATTATTGGTTCTGCATAATTACACATACTATTACTCAGAAGTGCGTTTTTATTAATCGCAGCCATAAAATATAATAAAAGAAGTACAGTAATTAATAATTCCGATAGATACTGGTTAATTTAAAAATAAATAAAGCATAATCATCAGGCAAAAATTACGACCCGGTCAATGGAGGCTTTAACATATCTCCGGCGATTGGGTTATATCCTGCATCTCTTCATCGTTAAATGTTAGGCATCTCTCGCTTAACTGACCGTCAGTGGTTGAGATATACCCAATATTATTGGTAGTTAGAAACACAACGGTATTGTTGGCAGGCGGTTTTGGTCGGACCCTGAGATATTCCTCAAACGGTTCAGGTAATTCATAACGATAAAAAGTGTCCAACAGCCTTCTAAGACCCTTATCATAGAGTCGATAGGAGATTTTTGTTTCCGTCGGCAAAACATTTGCCAGATGATCGAAGATTTCCTTCTTGGGTTCCGCTTGCGCGGCTACCATGATAAGCTCGGTCCTCTCTTTTAAGGGCAGTGTCGAATGGTTTCCCTCGATTATTCTTATCTGATCAGAAAGCCCCAGTTTCGCCAGCACTCTTCTTGAAAGTTCCGCTCTGTCGGGTTCCTGTTCAATCCCGATCCCTCTGAGTCCATACTGATGACACAGCACTATAAGACTTATAGGTAGAGGTCCGCTTCCAAGAAACAGTACACAGTCGCCTGGTCTAAGCCCAGCTCCCTGATACTCTGTCTGTGCCAGTTGAAGGTAATTGGGAAGATATGCAAAATTTTTGAGGACTTCCCATGAGTCGCTGCTTTTTAGTATGGATTTTGTATGTTCAATTTCCAATTTCGCGGTATACATGCTTCTAAACCGCGTGATAACATCAAGAGCAGAATTAAATTCAGAATTAGAGAGGATCGCTTCTGCTGATTCATCATCTATATCCTGTGCAATCAGATAGTCCAGTCTTTGAAACACGGTCTTTAGATGATTCGAAGGGTCTTGATATATCACATCATCCTTAAGTCCCTTGAGGGATGAATATATCTCCATGATTTCTTCGGTTATTGATTCTGCACAATAGCATGTACTGTTACTTGGAAATACATATTTATTAACCGCAGCCATAATATGAGATGAAAGAAGAGTACTATTTAAATCTTTCGATATTTGCGGGCCGATTTAATAAAGAAGCTAAATCATCACCTAAAATTTCAGATAAAATCCAAATAGATGATATTAAATGTGACCCTTTTTTGGTTCGTAACACGGCGGCTATTTCGGTGTGAAAATGAAGCTGGTTTAAAAGCGGTCAGGTCTGACAAAAAGCGACAAAACTATCAAAAATAAAAACAGATTATTAGCTGTTACGGTAATAAGGAGTGGGATTGCCTTCTGAATAAGGAACCCCTATTTTACCCTGTATCCATAGAAAGATCTGTTATTTGTTTAGCAAAATCCCAGGCACCAAATCAAATACAATTGGTTTGTACTAATGATGCTCATACTTACTCCTCCATTTCTCTATCTCGTCGTGCGTATGCTCATGGATGTGCAGATGTATGTGTCCGCCTTCGGTCTCTATCATCTTTGTTAATCCCGATACTGCTTCATCCAGTGACAAAGGTATTTTCTCGCAATTAACGCCAAAACACCTCAACACTTCAAACACTTTAAACACATCCGGCACATCCAGCTTGTTCTGCTTCAGTAACGCACCATTGAAAAATATCTCTCGTGGCGTACCCGTTTCTATTATCGTACGGTTCAGTGCGTATATACGATCTGCAAGCTCAGGAATAGCATTTACGTCATGCGTTACGATCACCATAGTAATTCCTTCTCGTTCGTTCAATTCATTTAGAATCCCTATCAACTCTGCCCTGCTCCTCGGATCAAGATTAGCTGTCGGCTCGTCAAGCACCAATATCCGCGGCTCCATAGCCATAACCGCAGCCAATGACGCCTTCTTCTTCTCGCCGAAACTGAGATGATGTGGCGACTTGTCTTCATAGCCCGAAAGCCCAAGCGACGAAATAGCTTTTTCCACTCGTTCCCGTACCTCATCTTCTTTTAACCCCAGATTTATCGGGCCAAAAGCGATGTCATCAAAGATGGTGGGCATGAACAACTGGTCATCAGGGTCCTGAAAAACCATTCCCACTTCTTTTACTATCTCTTCTCTTTTCATCTTCTCCAGATTCTTACCGAATATCTCTATCTGTCCTTCGCTGCCGCGTAAAGTGCCATTGAGATGCAGCATAAATGTTGTCTTCCCTGCTCCGTTCGGTCCCACTACCGCAATCCGCTCTCCTTCATACACTTCCATATTTACATCTTCCAGCGCTTGCGAGCCGTCCGGATACCTGTAACTCAGGTTTCTTACTGTTATTGCTTCTCTCATTTTTATTCATAATACCTCCACAAAGGGGACTACAAGCAAAGAAACAGCAAACCCGATTATAACAGCAGTCCATACATAATCACTCGCACGCATCTTGAACTCAACCAGCGTTTTTGGTTTTGCTGTATAACCTCGCGCCCGCAATGCCTGATATACCCTATCCCCGCGTTCATAACTTCTGACAAAAAGCGTTCCCAGCGCTCTCCCTATCATCTTCAGCGCATATAGATTCGTCTTCAACTGGAACCCCCGTGCCACCATCGCCCGCCAGGTCCTTTGAAACTCGACCACAAAGACAAAGATGTAGCGATACGTGAACATAAACATTTGAACAAGCATATTGGGCATTTTTAGCTCTCCCAATGCCTTTATTGTAACGTTAAACTTTGAGGTCGCGATCATCGGTAAAACAAGAATGACCGCAGACAAAGCCCGCACTGCTACTAAAATACCGTATTCGAGACCTTCGTATGTCATCGTTAAACCGAAGAAGCTGAATATTTCTGTTCCCGGTACTGTAAAAGGCATGATGACGATAAAAGGAACAACGAACAAAAAAACCCATTTGATATGCTGCAGAGCAAACCGAAGAGGTAGTTTTGATACGATAAGAAAGAGGATTGCACCGATCAACGCGATAAGAGCCAATTTCAGGTTTGGGACTAGAACGACCGCGAATATGAGGACTATGAATGCAACTATCTTTGCCCGCGGGTCAAACCGGTGCATTGGCGAATCGAGTGCTGAATACTTGTCAATCTCCGGATATTCTACCATTTCTATTACTTTTACTCCTTTTCGTACCTCTTTTTCTGCTTCCGGTACATATATGCCATTGCAAAACCCGCAATTCCTATTAAATACCCAAAACCTGCGATAATATTAGTATATAACGGCATTTCTGCGCCCGTCCCACTGGCTTCTGCAACGTCATGACCTAAGTTTATTGTTGTTTCGCCTCTATGGCCTGGCATGTGTGTCGCATTCACGACCACTTTATACTCATCCATACCGATCTTAGGTGGGAAACGGAACTTACCTTCTTCGTCTGTCTCGCCTTCCAAATACAAATTACCTGCTTTATCATACACCGTTACCTCTGCATCCCGGACAGGAGCTCCACCACCGAAGTACGCTTCTATTTCTAGTTCGCTCAGCGTATGCACTACATGCATGCGATGTGCACTCGCAACATTTATGCTCAAACACGATAGCACTACGAGCACAGCAAAAACACAAGCCATCTGTTTCACGTTCATTTATTCATCATTTTCTAATCCTCCTATTAGCTCGGGTTTTGCTTTCATCAGAAACACCACGATAGAACCTGTAATTATCGCTTCTATTACTATTATGGGAATGTGTGCAAGGATAAGTGCGATAGCAATGGCAAAAAAAGCCTCTTTACTTGAGAGAATGAGCGAAAACGCTGTGAATATCACCGCCAGGAATACCCCTGCACCGCCTGCGAGAGCACCAAATATCCCTACGGATAGATCCTTTCTCATTATTGACCTACCAACCTTATTCCCCCACTTGAATATACAATAAGCAATCAGAGCCGAAATGCCCATGTTCGCCGTGTTTACGCCTATGGTGGTTATGCCGCCATGCTGAAAGAGAACAGTCTGGAGTACAACACCAATAAAAATGGCGGGAATGGCGAATATCCCTAGTATTACTCCCACTAAGCCATTGAGTATTAAATGTGCGCTTGTCGGTCCTACGGGTATATGGATGAGAGAGGCGATAAAAAATGCCGCTGTCATCACCGATAACTTCGGTATCTCCTCCTCTAAATTACCCTTCTTCTTGCTCCACCACAGTGCCACTGCAAGCAACGCAATTGTGATTGCCCATCCCGCTGCCAATACAGGCAGAGATAAAATTCCATCTGATATATGTACCATTTTCTTTCTTATTTACCTCTCTTTCCTTTTTACTAGATACAGGACGATAAACAACCCTGCTATCACCGCTATCGCACTAAATCCGGGAGTACCCCGTGTAGAAGTATCCGTTTTGTCTTCTAACGTTTTTAAACGGGTCTTTACGCCTTCGAGTTCCGCAGACGCCGCAGCTTCTGCTCCTTCCACTGGCGGGAACGCATCAAGTATTGGCACGATGAAGACGCCCCTTACGTTACGTCCACTCGCGGGTTCCATAGTCGCGCCAACAAACCATATCCCGGGCTCGTCGAGCGTATATACAAACTCGCCGTCCTCATTGGACTTGGTAAGTCTTGTGAACATCATCGGTGGGTCATACGGGAACATATTCTCTGCGGTTTCTACGATCTCTTTACCAAGGTCCAGTGTGTGGTATATCTCAACCTCTACCGGTGCACCGGCAAGAGGCTTACCGTCGTACATCGCTTGCCCTGCGAATACAAAACCTTCTTCCATGCCATAGGGCCGCATGTAAGGTAGAATCTCGGTCTTCAGTTCGACTTCAGCATCCCAGCCTTCCCAGACCTCTTCACCACAGTGGATCACTGCTTTGGTGCAGTCTATCAGATTCTCGCCTTCGTCTTCATATCGCGCAAAGACAACGGAATCACCTCTCTGATCCACAATGAACGATGCTTTGTACGCTACAAAGGTTCCTGGATTCCCTTCTTCGTCCATACCCTCAACGGTGAGCTGTTCAGTACTAAGTTGCTCAATTGTGCCGTCTGGTTTCATTACTGAGACTTCGGGTGCCGATGCCATATCAAAAGATATGTGCTCGTAGGGATGTCCCCACATAATATAGACTGTCTTTGTCTCGCCAAGCTCTGCTATGTAGTCCTCAGGTGCCACATCCCATATGGTAGCTTGACTATCGCTAGGGAAGATCATCGTAAAATGCGCACTCGCTATGCCTACTGCACATGCAAGAAATAGTCCTGTTAGGACAATAGCCGTTATAGTCGCCATCCTTTTTCTTCTTTCCATAATAATATTTTCACCTCCTTTTGTTTTTTTTAATATCCATCGTACAATCTAAATATCTCTTGCTATTTAAATGCTGCTTTAATGTTACTAACACAATAACATAGAAACGGTATTATGTGCGGCTGATCGGTTTTAGCTGTCATGTGTTTGACTTATGGTGCGATACAAGACAAGAGGCATACATATCATAGCCAAACCACACCCTCAAGTAATACGATCACACAAAATCCTGTGCAGTTTTTCGGATGTGATTTTTTATTGTCCAGATGATGGAACAAAAAAAAATAGGAGGTGATACAAAAAGATGAAAAGAAAAACGATATGTTCATTGATGTTCACAGGTCTGATAGCGATGGCAGTATTCGTGGGCTCCGCCGCGGCAGATAGTCCGGCTACTATCTTTGGGAGCAAACAAATGTGGATAGCTGATAGTCAAGATAATTTTACAATAACAGATAATCTTTATGGCTATGGTGTCTTCGGTGATTATTCGCATACGTGGGGTAATCTGCCATGTCCGGATGGTTGTGGTGGGCGGATCTATGTCGTAGAGCACCGTGACACATGGGTTAACAGAACTATCCTGACCGATGTAAGCAGTGACGGGTTTGAGACTGTCGGTTGAAATAACTTTGGCCTTGGGTCCTACTTTGAAATGGTATGGCCAACGCCGCTCACACCGGGCACCTACGATCTCATCATTGACTTGGATGTGAGCGGATACCCCTACGTTTGGACAAACATAACTAACCCCTATAGTGGATCAAAGTATATAGAAGATCCTGTATTGACTATTGATGTGGCAGGACCTAGCCCTCTTGAGCCGGCGGACGTATATATAGATATAGACATCAAGCCAAAATCATGTCCAAATCCGATTAATGTAGGGAAGCAGGGACTGCAGTCGGTCGCTGTTCTAGGCACTCTGGACTTCGATGTTTCTACCATTGATAACAGCACAATCCAGCTAACGCGAGAAGGGTATGAAGATTTTGTTGAGCCACTTCGATGGAGCTATGAGGACGTTGGAACGCCATACGAAGGAGAACTATGCGGCTGCCATGATCTCGGGGACGATGGGTATATTGACCTGACACTCAAGTTTAAGACACAGGATCTGGTCACTGAATTGAACCTGGCGGAAGTCGTAGGAGATATACTTCCACTTACACTTACACTAACACTAACTGGCGAACTCGACGAGGATGGCAAGTCATTTATTAAAGGCCATGACTGCATATGGGTACTGTAAAAAGGTAAAAAATAGAGGACAAACAACTAAAAAGACGGTGGATGGTTTCACCATCCATCACTGCATTTTTTTTTCCTTCTAACTTGAAGATCTGCCGCTCAGTTTCACGATTGTACGTGGGCGAAGAAAGGTTGTATGGAATCTTTGGAAAATGATACCTACTGTTCGGGTAACTTAATATTTTTAGGTTCCTCGATTTGAGTTATACTGAGCAAGAATTTAGTCCAGCCGTTGACGTTCCGGCATGATCAATAACTTTTTTATCGCTTAATTGTATATCTAAATATAGGTAAGATGACCGTAGAAGTAGAAGTAACAATAAAGCTGAAACGTGGCGTTACAGATCCCGAAGGCGAGAACACGAAGAAAGCGTTGAACCTGCTTGGCTTTAAGAACGTGCATAGTGTGAAATCAATGAAAACATTCAGGATAGCAATAGATGCGGACGAAGGAGGTAGTGACGTGAAGTACGAAGTAGAAGAGATGTGTAAAAAGCTTCTTGCCAATCCTGTAATACATGACTATAAAATAAGTGTGGTGCGATGATGGAGATAGACCCGTGGGGTGTTGCGGATATAAAGGATTATACGCGGCTATTTGACGAGTTTGGTATCTCGCGATTCAAGGAGATACTAGATGAGATAGAGGGGCCGTATCGTTACATGCGAAGAGATATAATAGTCGGGCATCGCGGTTATGAAGAAGTGCTAAAAGCGATGAATGAGCGGACCAAATTCGCGGTAATGAGCGGTTTCATGCCTTCCGGGAGAGTCCATCTCGGCGGTAAGATGGTGATGGATGAGATCATATGGCATCAGCGTATGGGTGGTGACGCTTTTGCGTGCATTGCGGATATGGAATCGCATTCGGTCCGGGGCGTCCCGTGGAGCAAATGCAGGGAAATCGGGCTGAACGAATACATTGTGAGCCTTGTAGCGCTGGGTTTCGATCCTGATAAGGGCCATATATACTTCCAATCGGGCGATAAGAGACTACGTGATCTCGCTTTTGAACTCGGAAAGGTAGTTAACTTCAGCGAACTAAGTGCGATATACGGATTCTCGGGCGATGTGAATATATCACACATGATAAGCGTATTGGTGCAGAACGCGGACATATTACAGCCGCAGCTTCTTGAATTTGGAGGGCCCAAACCCGTTGTCATCCCAGTTGGCATTGATCAAGACCCGCATATACGACTGACTCGGGACATAGCATCGCGAATGCGGATGTTCCTGGTAGAACAGCGGTTTGATAAGGATCGAAAACCGTATATAAGTGTGAGGGAGAAGCAAGCGGATAGGGGCGCATTGGATGCGGTTGCGAGCCGAATAGAAGGTCCAAAGAAGGTATATGATATGCACATTGATGTCTTTGGCATAGAAGCTGCTGAGATTGCTAGAAATATGCAGAAGATAGAGGAAATAGTGCGGGCAGTGGAGCTGGAATACGGTGGATATGGGTTCTTTTTACCGGCTGCTACATATCACCGGTTTATGCAGGGGCTAACCGGCGGTAAAATGTCTTCCAGCGTGCCGGAAAGCCATATTGCGCTTACTGAACCACCGGAAGAAGCCGCGCGGAAAGTGAAAAGGGCGAAGACCGGCGGTCGAGTAACAGTAGAAGAGCAGAAGAAACTTGGCGGGTTACCGGCACAATGCACGGTCTATGAACTTATGATGTATCATCTGATAGACGAAGACGCACATATAAAAGAGATCTTTGAAGAATGCAAAAACGGGAAACGGATGTGCAATACCTGCAAGTCGGAAGCTGCTGAGCTTATGTTCTCATTTATTACTCGGCATCAGGAAGAGCGAGAACGGGCGAAGGATATTTTGAAGGAGCATGAAATTTATAAGCAATGGTTCTGAATAAGCGCCTTTGCCTTCTTAACAGCATCAACAGCGTCTTTACCGTATGCGTCTGCACCGATTTCCATTGCGTATTCCTCACTCACTGCACTGCCACCCACCATGATCTTCACTTCTAACTCTTCTTCGCGGAAATACTGTATGACCTCGGCCATGTATTCCCTTGTCGTGGTGAGTAACGCAGACATAGCGATAATATCTGCCCCTGCTTCTTGGACGCTTTTCGCATACGCTTCCTTTTCCACGTCTGTACCCAAGTCAATGACCTCAAAGCCATCGGAAGCGAGCATTATAGTCACTATCTCTTTCCCTATGTCATGCACATCCCCTTTGACCGTACCGATAACGACTTTACCTATCTTCTCTTCTACCTTTACCTCTTCTTGCAGTAGCGGCTTGAGTATTTGTAATGCCTTCTTCGCGTTCCAACCGGAGACCATAAGTTCAGCGTCGAAATATATCTCTTTGTATCCGCGCCCAATTTCTCGGAGCCCTTCGCCCAGCTCGTCTAGGATCGCATACGCACTCATACCATTGTTCAGCTTCTCTTCGCAAAATATTTCTATCTTCTTCTTCTTTACGTCAAGCAGCGTGTCGACTATTGTATCTCCCATAGATTAAGATAATATCTTCAAATGTTTAATTTTAGTTTACTTTACTTTACTTTAGTTTAGTATGGAAATCATGGACATCATATTCAAAGATCACGGAAAAGAGGCAAAACTCGTTACGGGTCGAACCATACTTTCTTATCTGCAAGAGTTAGAAATAGACATAAATTGCCCCTGCGGCGGCGAGGGGAAGTGTGGTCAGTGCTTGGTCGAAGCTGAGTGCGCAACGGGATCTCTCTCTGATAAGACAGAAGCGGAAAATAAATATATACACGACGATACGTGCAGACTTGCCTGTCAGGCAAGGATTCTAAAAACGGACGAGCACATTTACGTGCGAGTACCAAAAAGGATTTATTACATTTTAGAATCAAGTGAATATAAGGACATACATCTTGAGCCGTTCGTGCATGTAGAAGGAGAACGAGTTTTTTGCGAGTCTGAAGATGTAGGCGAATATACGGGTGAGCTATACGGTATCGCTTTAGACATAGGGACGACAACTCTTGCTATGTATCTAATAGACCTTGAGAGTGGGAAAGTGCTTTATGTTACATCACGAGAAAATCCACAGACTAAATACGGTAATGATGTTATTTCTCGGATAGTATTTGCGCGAACCGGTCAGAACAAGCTCGAACGAGAAATTAGAAACGCCGTGAACGAAATGATCGCCGCTATGGTAGACCCGGGTAGAGTCTATGAGATGGTGGTAGTAGGTAATCCAATAATGCGAGACCTGTTTTTCGGCTATTCCGTTGAGTCACTGGGTAAAAGCCCTTACGAACCTCTGAGTGTAAACGCGGTAAATGAAACTGCGAATGAGCTCAGGCTTAAGGTAAATCAGAACTCAAGAGTTTATGGGCTTCCTTTGATCGGTAGTTTCGTCGGTGCTGACGCTTTAGCTGTTGCGTTGGCAACAGAGATATATAAAAGCGATAAGATACGTATGGTGATTGACATCGGGACTAACACGGAGATTATGCTGGGAAACAGAGACCGGTTGATTGCAACGTCCTGTGCTGCGGGTCCCGCGTTTGAGGGCGCAGGTATAACGTGCGGAATCGGGGGTGTAAGTGGTGCGATAAAAGAAGTGCGTATTGTGAACGGAGAAGCCATATACAAAACGATTGATGATGCCACACCTATCGGAGTTTGCGGTTCCGGATTAATAGATGTTCTGGCTGAGCTTCTGGATAACGGAATAATAAACGGTAGGGGTAAATTCTTGGGCGATGAGAAGGAATTTGTAATAGCCGAAGAGTTTAGTTTATCAGAACAGGATATAGATCAGTTGAATCTTGCGAAAACCGCAGTCGCAGTAGCTATAAAAACACTCGTGGAGCGATACGGAATCGAGCTTGAGGCGGTAGACTACGTCCTTCTGGCTGGTGGGTTTGGGAACTTCATAAACACAGAGAATGCAATACGTATTGGTCTTCTGCCTGCAGTGGCGCAGGAAAAGGTGAAGAAAGTGGGAAATGCCGCACTGGAAGGTGCCAGGCAGGCGTTAATATCTAAGACAAAACGGGAAGATGCAGAATCCATTGCAAACCGAATCGAGCATGTAAAACTTGAAGAAGAGGCTGACTTTCAGGAGAAATTCGTCTGTGAGCTGTATTTCCAGCACTATCTTTAGCTAGCGTATTTGCACATTCATACACGTTGTATTGATAACATTCTCACAATCGCAACCCATATTCATTGAAACAAAAGATCAAAAATAAGGCTCTTCGCTGTTTCAGGTGTGTAGCTGTAGTGGGGCTGCTGTCAAACAATCCCAAATCAGAAGAAAGAGGACGAATAGCGTTTCAAATCCAAAAAAGGAGGAGGGATAATGTTGGTGAGGGCAATTGAGATACAGCTTCTTATGATATCATATCAAAGATAGTTCTTGGTTATGAATTCTTGGAGATTTTGATAACTACGGACGCTCATCATTCAGCATGCCCTTCATGTAATCTACTTCAGTGGATAGTAGGGCTATTGCGTTACCCATACAAAACAGCGAAGAGCCATATACCCTCGATTGGGTCACTTAAAATTCCAACTACCCACATGAAATAGCGAAGAGCCCAATCCCTTATAGGTATTCTAAAAGCCATAGCATAAGTACTGCCTTTGGCGGTTTACAAAAGTTTCAATCCCTTATAGGTATTCTAAAAGCCCGCCAGAAAAAGCCCGCTTTTCCTCCGTATTTCGCCCATTTCTTTAGTTTAAATTGGTCATATAAAAGACTTTCGTCCATGATGTAAAATTGATGTGACGTAATACATCCATGCCTTTTCACCTTTCAGAGAGAAAGCCCCTGCTGCTTTTTATTCACATCGATCTCCGTTGAAATCTCTTGCGTCGATCCCCCCTATTTCTTACAGCATCTAACATAGACGCAGTCAAATGATAATATCCCGTCTCCCTTTCTGGATACCCATGACCTCACGCGAAGTGTATCTCATTGTTCGCATCAAATAAAACATGATAGAGTCCTCATCTTGATTTATCACTTCTTTTAGCTCCTGCCGCAGTTTCGCTAATCCAGCATCAGAAATCTCACCCTCAAGCACCGAATTCTGCACCCAGTTCAGATACTTCCGCGCGATTTTCAATACCTTATACACTCGCTCTTCCCTTTATATCATATACTAGTATCAGATACATATATCTACCACCTCGCGACAAACGGCTTATACTCGGCTTCACCCATAAGATGCTTCTCCAGCTTATACAACTCCATCCGTATAAGCCTACGATAAGATACGTTTCGTTTCAGCTTATCGTGCTTTATCGTTGATTTCAACTTCTCCTCAAACTCTCTAACGAAAACTGCACGCCCTTTTTCGTTTAAATATACCTTCTCCAACTCAGTCATGAAATGTGTCTCTTTGAGCATCTGTTTATTCAACAGGTAAAAAATGGCTCTGTCTACTATTATCGGCTTGAAACATTCGGCTACGTCTAGATTCAAAGAGAAGCGTCTGAAATTAGTGGCATGTAAAAAACCTATCCGTGGGTCCAAATGCGTTTTGTATATCTCGCCCAGCACTGCGACATAGAGCAGACTATTACCGAAACTAATGAGTGAATTCAGTTTCGACCTAGGTGGCCGTTTCGTACGTCTATCGAAATAAAACCGTTCGTCCTTTATTATCGCGTTGAACGCGCTATAATACCGGTCACGGATGTTTCCTTCTATCGCCATCAACTCCGCTATACCGTTCTGCATCGGTATTTTAGCCTGCAACGTCTCTATCTCGGCTATGCTGCTTCCGAGTTCGGAATCACGTGCGTTGTAGTATTTCAGTACCCGCAGTATGTTCGTACTTGCACCTTCGATGAATTTACGTGCCAAGCCTAGCCTTTTCGAGTCGTCTATGTAATGCTCCGCCTGTTTCAGTATCATGTAACCGGAGTTGTAATGTTCCCGCGGGTAGTATGTACCAACGTAGTAGCCGTAATAGTTGAAGAAATGGAGCAGTATCTCATTCTGCGATAAAAATTCGAGCAGTTTCTTGTTTATCGTTACTTCGCCAAAGATCATCAACGCTGCGGTATTCTCTACCGGTATGTACTTCCTGCCTTTTTCACCTTCGAAATAGAGTGTGTTTGCCTGCCGCTTCAGTTCGCCATGTGAGAATACATATATGGTTTCTTTCATTTTTATTTTTATTTACGACCAGCAGAAGTCGCCATATGCGCATTTGCCGCAATATTTCGTCTTTTCTGCTACTGGCGGCTTATCGCCATTTATTATCGTTTCTATTTCTGCGATTGCTGTTTCAAGTTCTTGTGTTAAAGCGTCATCAAGTGTTATCCGCTCTCTTTTTTTCTCCTTCGGTACGAGCAGTTCGCCGTCCAGTTCTATCCCCTGTTCCTTCAGACGATAAAGGTAGTATGCGAGCTGCATCTTCGCCGCTACTTCAAATTTTGATGTCTTTTTTACTTCGCCTACTAATAATTCGCCGTCTCGCTTTTTTAATATGTCTATTTTCATGCCGGACATGGATATTTGTTTTTTGTCTCTTTTGTATGTGCTCTGATCGTATAATCTGCCTATTTCTAATAGCTGGTGGCTCCTATCTGGTCATATTTCGTGCGCGTATAGCCATAACTTCCTCTTGCATACGTAGTATGCGTTTATTAGGTTGCCTGTTATTTTTGGCATTGTTCTTGATGTGTTTGAGGAATGAATGTTAAATGATACAATCTAAATCCTGCAACCCCGATTCGAGAGTATATGTTTGATTTACAACTCTGATGAATTTATATGATTCTATAAAATTCTCTTCGCCACGATTTATAGAGGAATACCTCTGAGGAGAGATTTTCAGTAAATGTTTTGATATTTCATTAATACCATAGGAATTCAATTTGCCTTTTTTTACAAATCTTTTATCGGTATGTATCTTTTGAATGAAAATTCCTGCTGCTATTTCTTCGTTTTCGTATTCGAATATTTGTGGTAATACATCAATTTTTTGTCTATCTATTATTCTGGTCATAATTCGCATCTGCCCTCCTTTTTCCTCATCTCTAAACGGTTTTTTTCCAAAGATAAGGTCTTCTTTATATGGTTTCCAAAAACTGACGTTGGGATTAAAAACCCTAAACAATTTTTCATTTTTATATACCTCATTCATCATCGTTATCCCATTCTCGAATGTATAAATAGGCTCAGAAGCGATTTCTTTTCTAGTGTTCTCTATGACTTCTTCCATCAATTTATCATCTTCGACAGTATAATACGGATAACATAGTTTGCCAGTATCAAATATATGCAAGTTGTACTCATAATCTAAATCAAGCCTTTTGCATTGCTTACAATTACATCCCTTAGCGATAAATTTGCTCTGTCTTCTATGCAACCTACCTCCTCTTTGAATTAACGAATCCATGGGCGCCAAATCTGAAATTAATAAATCAAAGGATATGTTTAGGCTTATTTCTGCCACTTGTGTTCCAACAAAGATGACACTTTCATTTGGATCGAAACCAAACTTTTTACAGTAGTCTATTTCACCATTTTTTAGTTCTGTTTTTATGCCTTTACCAAATTTTCTCAAAATATCCTCTTTGATCGGTCTATCTTTGCGCATGAATTCGGAATTATAAAGCAATATCTGCCGCCTAGAGAATTTTGATTTCAACTCGTTAAATATATCCTTTGATTTTTTGATAGTATTAACGATGATCCCAATGTTGAGGCTTGGCGAGTTACGTATTAAATCAATGAATGCGTTGGAATAAACTTCGTTTTCCAAGTCGTATATTGGTTCTTTGTGATATCTGAATTTATAAGGTTGTTTCATATTGCCTTTTGCATCCAACCCATTGCTCCTCCTTTTTATATAATCTTCACTAAACTTTTCTTTTACTTGTTCTGGCATAGTTGCACTCATGAGTATATGAGGGATTTTTAGGTATCTTAATATCTCACAAAGACATTCAATCATCCCGATCGTATGCGAGTCATAATAATGAATCTCATCTATTACAACAAGACTGGTCTGTATATTCCCAAATGCTCTGGGTGCGTATTTATAGCCATTAACGAGAGATAACAAGAGATGATCTATCGTTGAAATATTGAACGGTTTTGAATATAAAACACTCCAATATTTTTTATCACTAATAGAAAAAGCATCACTGGAATTATCCTCTCCTTCTTCTTTTTCTATTAGGAAACTCATCACCTCTGAGTGATATATCCCAATCCACTCTGATGGAATGCCATACTCATTCTCAAATTCGAAAAACATGTTGTTGGTTGTTGTTTGGGTTGGAAGGACAAAAATAACTCTGTTGATCATTTCGTTTTTGAATAGCTCTTTTGCATACATTAGAGCAGCCAAGGTTTTTCCTTCACCACATGGGGCTTCAATTCTTAGTGGCTTTATGTATCCGTTTAAACACAAAGATGGTGTAAATAAACCTAAAATATCTTTCTGTATATCTGTTAATTCCTTTTGCCCCTCTACATTTTTGATCTTCTGATACACCATTTTTGGCGATGGAAACCACTCTTTTAACTTAATGCTTCTGTCTGACTTGGTTATATTCTCCTCTTCAAATCTGCTGGCGACACCATCAGATGTCGTAAACAAGGAGAGCATAAGACAATATCGCGCCTTAAATAAGGTATTTATTGTTTTATTCTCGTCCCATACTGTTCTAAATCTTGGACGCTGGCAATTCTTTTGATAATCCTCGAACCATTTAAAATAATCTGTCCAGGGTAGATTAATAGAGGGTAATGTAAATCCTGAGTTTTTATTAAACTCTTTCAAATAATCAAAGCAGAACTTAGAGGGATACCCCAAATTACTCCAAGAGGATTCTGTGAGTAATGAATGATGCGAAATAGCCGTAAGAAAAGGAATAATACAATCATCCAAATCTTTGCATTTATTCTCTTGAAGTAGGAAATATCCTGAGTACGGAGCATGGGGTGGAAGCGATGATACTTCTTTTCTTGCCTCTTCTTGCCATTTTTCCGTAGCTTTGCCAAAATCGTGATAATGCGTTGCTAATTCTGCACCCAACTGAAATTTATCAAAATCTACCCTATTGCGATTGCACCAATTCTTCAGCACCTCTTTATTCGTTGAAAGTAAATAGTGAAGCACCGATTCACAATCTTCGGTGTGTTGGCCTAACGTTGTGCATCCGTCACTTTTTGCTAAAACTTCATAGGAAGACAATGTTTTCACCATAAACGTTACTGCAAGGGACTTTTTTCCCTATATCGCCAAGTGGGACGGAACACAATAGATTATGTTTTTCACTTGAGTCGTATCTCAGTTTTACGGGTATCTTCACCAATTGGGTATTTTGATATATTCCGGGCAGTACAGAGGAGATCTTAGAAGAAGTATAGACGTCATCTTCAACTTCAACTATGCCATCGCCCTTAATTCCAACTTCAACCATGCCATCGCTTTCGCCAAGATATAACGGCCTTTTAGGATTTCTTAGATGCGATGAAAGACTGTTCAGAGAATAACCGCCGGATTCATCAGAAGATCGGATGTAAATAGTATAGCTCGGTTGGATCAGTCTCTGCCGATTTACCTGGCTCCTTAGCCAATATTTACGTATCTCGTATTTTAATATATCGGGTAATGATCGCCAAGATTTTTCAATAAAATCAAAGAGTTCGGTTATTTCCTTGATAGTTGCACCCTTTTGTTTTAGTACATCCATGATGTTTTTTAAGGACTCATCAGCTATATCTCGCCTCTTCAATTTATTTGTGATTTTATTGAGTTCTTTTTTATCTATCTCTAAATCATCAAACGATCCAATTTTTTCTGTTATTTTATTCTTTAAATCCGCCTCTACATCTTCGATTTTTCTATTCCCTTTCAAAATATTCAAGTAGTCATCGATTTTTTCTCCCATGTCTCGTACGACTATTGAAAATCGTAACTTAGAGTAATCGTCTAGATATTCCTCAATAAGCCGTTGTTTTGCAGAGTCATCGGTAATTGTATGCGCTGCTGGTTTTCCCAGTGCGTTGAGGAGCATTCCAAATACTGTTGGTGGTGGAGGGAACAGATAAGTTTGTTGTATATTCATTGTTCCATATTGCGTGAAAGAACACCAGAAAGGTATTCTTAAGTCAATTTTTAGCATTTTCATTTATAGTTTCACCATTGAATAGTTTGATTACCTCCAGGATTGCTTCTCTCGGTGTATTACACAAAACTAAACCCTTCGTTTTTAGCTCTGCATCATTTAGAATTGGTATCATATCCTCTTCGTTATTGATGATTCCTGATATAAACCCGGCATAAATTTTTGTTCCAGGCATGGCTAAGCAATCTTCTACTGTCTCCTTGAACATTTGAGGATTTACGCATCCTTTTTCATCCATTTGCAGCGCAGAAGATAATCTATGGTTGTATTGTTTCTGAATACTCAGCAATATCACGTCTGGTGTAGCATTTGTCAATTCTCGGCTCTGACTTGCAAAGTCGCTGATATTAGAAATCGCACCTAAAATAGCTCTGATTCTTCCTTTCCTCTCAGATTCACTATTATTTCCATACAAATCGTTGTACTTGATCCCTATTATTTTAGCATTTGTACCTTTACCTTCAATTATTGGCACTTCTTCTACACCCAATGCCGATATATCTATGGATACACTAACCCTGTAAATATTCTCAATGAGTTGTTTGTAGGCAATAGCCTGTCTTATGTCATAAGGTGCTTCAAATACTTTACCACATTTGGGGCATTTAAGTTTCGCTCCTTTTTTAATCTCTTTCTTTCCTTCCTCCCGTACACCCTTTACCAGTGGGTTTATCTTTTCATTACACAGAGGACATTCTATATCATTTACAAGCCTAAGAATCATATCCGTTGCAACCGGACTTTTAATCTGTCCTAATGCAGGAGATGCTTTTACTGGGCTCCACCGCTTCGCCCCCTCGCTGGGCAATAGATATCCAAACATGTCACAAAGCCAACAGTCTTTTAGATTCCCACACGGGAACTCAACAGTACACCTGAAATTATCTGGATACTCTCTTCGAATTGCTTCTCTCAACGCATGCCTTACGGATTGTCCCGAGATATACGGCAACCCGCTTTTGTACGTTTTTAGTTCTTTTAGGTTAGTACTCCCTTCCCCTGCATTCAGATTCGATAGGTCTGTCTTAAACAACCAAGTCGCTACGATACATTTTTCTTCCATGTTATTTACCTCCTTGTTTCTTCCTATTTTTATAATTCTCTGAAAGTGCGTAGACACTCATGAATGCCACGAAATAGCTCTTAATGTCATCAAATTTTGCACTTTCCAGAGAACCAAAAAGCATTTCCATACTATCTTCGCTCAGCCAATAGTTCTTATCTTTGTTTAATGCACTTGTTTTTGCCAGCCTGAATGATGCATCTTCTATGGCATTTCTGAAATCTGCAGGACTGGAAGCATATGCAAACTTCGTCATCATACCGACGTCCTCGCTAAAGCCATTTCCTATGGTTTTTGCCACTTCTTTATATGCTTTTCTTACGTTTTCCTCCAACATTGTTGATACCTCCATTATTTTATCTAAAACCACTTCTTTAAATAGGAAGAGTGGTGAACTTCCTTGAGCTCTAAACATCATCCAAATTTTGTTCGATTTAGAAATACTTTCCTTTACCATCCTGAATAATCCCTCGGAAATTTTTTTGGTATCAAGTTTTAAAATTCCATTATAGAATTGTTCCAGACCGTTTTCATCAAATATATCGAAAGAACGGTTACATAGGACATCTGGAACTAAATACACATCATCTTCGTTTAGAGGATCTTTGAGGGGTTTTAATATTTCATAAACTTTTTCATTTGCTCGTATGTGGGTAATTGAATGTGAATTCTTTGAAATAAATAGCCATTCGATCATATCTATAAATTTCTCTTTTGAAACCTCCATAAAAGGAGAAAAACTTAATTTGTCAGGTGGTATCTTAGAATACCGATTCTTCACATTATGTAACAAAGCAAGCATAGATGCAGATTTGGATTTATGTGGCAAAAATCTGATATTGGTTGAATAAGAAAGGCATTGAGGGTCAGAAAAATCGACATATTGTCCCTTTAAGGAAAGGTTATTGTTTATTATCCTCACCGTTTCTAGATTTGCTGTATTTGGAATTGCCAAATATGTTTCGTTCCCAGGGATATAGAAAAAAGGGATGTAGTAGTTGAATAAGGCGAAATAACACAGAATAATGCACTTTGGACATGCTTGAACTAATTTTCTTCCATGGGTTGCTGGATCAAATCTCCTGTTTTTATCATCGTATTTGAAACCCTCGATAATATTATTGTGATGTTCTCCTGAAAAAGGATTGAAACGCTGTCTCATATCTATAATAGTATTTGAAGACGTTCCACATATTGGACAGATATTCTTTCCACTCTTAAATTTTCTTAACTTTTCGAAGACATCTTGATCTTTAGGATCTAACCCAATTTTCAGATAATTGTCTTCTGACCCAAAATAACTCATTCGCATTTTCCAAATTTGTTGTTTCTTTCCATCAGACTGCTTCTTATCTTTCAATAGTTTTCTTTCAGAATCCGAAATTTCTATCGTAACTTTTCCATCTCCCTTTTTGTCCGGATATGCCTTAGGTTCTGTATAACTTGCATTTGAGTCATTATTTATAATCTTAAATGCCGTAGAAAAGTTATATGTCCCCTCAGCAGCAAGGTTATGAAGAGCTTGTGATATAGAATTATATAGTTCTTCTTCCCGCCCAGATATAGATATACAGTCCTCATAAAATTTCACATCTACTTTATCTTCAAACCAATCCCTCAAATTTTGGGCAAGGGCGATTAAACCATTATTTATCCATGAGTTATTAGAGATATTTAAAGTCCTTTCCGTATGTTCTTTGCCATTATTCTTTTTTCCGCCACTTTCCAAATCTACTTCATTCATCACGCCTCAACTCCTTTTGTCTATCCAAGCATAACACTTCGCCATCCCATCTCCACCCCTGTTAGATCTCTATATCCTCACCCTATATAAACATTTGCACCCCCCCGAACAGCATTCAAAACCCGAGCACCTCTAATTTCAACACCCTCCTCGCACAGCTCTACCCGCTTACCATCCTTAAATTATCATCCGCTCTATGCCATCCCAATACCAACTTTCAGTCATGATATTCCTATTCCACCGATTCCCCTGCCAGTCCCTTCCCTGCACAGGTATTACCCTGCTTCTTCTGTACTATGAGCAGGTCCGACAAAGGTTTAAAAACTTTAATCAAACCGCTTCGCAGCTCCCAGAGAGTCATCTATAAATGCTAAAAACGTTTGTCTCTAATAAGCCACTTCCACAACGGAATGCACATTATTGTCTTGTCCTTAACCTTCAATTCCGACTCATAATCCCTGCTTATTATGATCAAAATTTTGCACTTGAACTCGCTTGAAACTTTTAACAAAGCTTCCACTTCTCTTTTCACTATTTCGGTTCTATCAGAGGAATAAGTTACTTGAATTAGCTGTTTAACAGCCAAACCTTCTTTTAAAACGAAATCTACTTCGCGTTGCTGATAATCGCGGTAGTAATATATATCCAACATTGGTCGTTCATTTTGCATCCTTTTTAGTTCTAAGAAGACCGCATTCTCCATCAACCTACCGGTATAGTCAGAAAATCGGAAGAGTGTCGAAATACCGGAATCACAAATATATACCTTCCTTGGCCATGACTCTTTTACATATACCGTCCCGGAA
>QENH01000184.1 GCA_003336485.1 Candidatus Methanophagales archaeon | reverse complement strand
ATCTTTTATACAGCATTTCACAGAATACCTAAAATGTCGCCTATGGGAAATTGAAAGACTGTGAGGTGAAAAATGGTGCTGTTAATTTTTTCCTTACTTTATATAACTCCGAAAGTCAAGTACTATATGTATCATGCCCGCTGGTACATCATCGAGCGTAATAATAAACATTTTTTGCTCGTATGAAAAATGACCAATCTGATCTTTTCCTCCAGAAATGTGTGTTGAAAATATCCGTCGAGCATGGGCCTTATGATCACCGCCATAATATGGCTCAAGTGCCTCATGCATTAACCCTGTTACAAAGTAAAAATCTTCTTTTTTAGCCTCACGAATATTGATGTTTTGGGTTTTATTGATCATATTAGTCTACCCCCATATTCTTAAAGAGGTTATATATCTAATGTATATTCTTCTAATTTGGCAATATATCCTAACTTGGTTCGCATATACATCCCTCTGATCGAACTTCTCCATCTCCAATCATCTCCTCTTTTTTTTTCTGTAAGTTATCCAACGGACTTTTAATCTTACTTATATTCTTATTACATATATATTTTTTGTCTTCGAACTTTTATGTCCCAACAGCTTCTGGATATATCGCAGGTCTGTACCGCTTTCCAGCTAAACGAAACCGCAAAACCCACGTTACGCACCGTTGTTTTCCCTTCCTTTGCCTTCACATCTGTTCACGAATTTTCTCTTTAAGCCATGCATTGATAAGAGCCTCGGAAGAGATTTTCCGGGATTTAGCAATTTCTATCACTTTATTAGCAAGTTCAGAGTCGAGAGCAAAGAGATATGCCTTTCTCTTGTCTTGATATCAACTTCAAAGTGGGCTTCGGGCATCTCAGTCCAGTATTCACCCAGATCCTGAGTATCAAAGAACGTTACAAGTTCATCAAGGGACTTAAAACGTGGCAGGCTTTTAGATTCACTTTTTGTCATATTATCGCCTCTCCTTTCTTGCCATCTCTCTGGCACTCAACGTCTCTGAGCCATATTATTCCGTCAATCTTCATTTATCCCTCGGTTTTAACAATTTTTGAAAATACATCTGAACTATTTCTGACATTCCGAACTTGCTGGTCCAGGATATCCTATTGTATTCTCTATATTTATCAGTCGTAAGTATCATCATTCCTCAAATAATTCTTCATCTCTCGCCAAGCTATTACGTATTGATAATTCAGCACGTTCGGATAGTAAAAGGTAGAATCGCTGTGTGGGTGAACCCACAGGAAACTTCTGTGAAAAGTCTTTGGCATGATCGCGAAGCTTTTCGTCTTGTGGCATCGGCTTTCCAGCTATTCCTGTTCTCACCCCTAAAATAGCCGGTGAGGAAAGGTTACTGGTTACAATAAAATAACAATCATCACCTACCGCATATGACTTTTCTATCAATCTCGAAACGAATTCAGAATACGAAAAAACAAATCCTGAAGGCGCATCTTTAAGGAGCAATCCTACACCCTGTATTTTCTTGACGTCATCCGATTCAATCCACTCATCCAAAACCTCAAAGCATACGGAAGAGAAACCGTCAGATAGCTCAGCAAAAAGTTTCGGAAGCCAAAAATAATCAATTGCTGTTGGATTCAATGCCCTGTCTCTAACCCTTCTAAGGATATCTTTATAATTGGGACTAGACGAAATATCTTTTAATCCTTGGTGAAAACCAAGATATGGAAGTGGTTGGAACTTTCCACCTGAACTCTTTTTCCATTTTTCAGCAATATTCAACCTCTCAAGCAAAAAATCTACAACTGCTTCCGGTATTCGAGAACTGCAATATCCCAAGAATTCATAAAGGGGATACAAATGATCATCAAGCTCCCTTATTCGGGTTAACTTGAAAAGAATCGTTTTTAGATCACCGTCATTTAGTTCCTCTGGTGGGATGCCATATACGGAATTAAAAATATTACATAAGGTATCAGCTAATTTTTCATCCTCTTCAATATCAATGCTCAACGCTAATTGGATGGCTTTATCTCGTTTAGCATCAGGAAATCTACATAACGCTTTTATCGCTTGAAGTTTTACACTCCTGTCTGGATATGAGAGTAGTGTTTTAATAACGCTTATTTCATCGGTCTCTATGGATGAGTCCCCGCCTTTCGGAGCATAACCCTGTGCTATTGAAGAACAAAGTGATTTATTCTTAGTCTCCACCGCTAATTTAGTTAGCTCAATAGCCTTAGTTGGACTTTTTTCCTGTATCCCCACTAATAATGAACTTATATAAATCGCTAAAGGAGAGGATGAATGGGGAATAATATGTTTGCAAATTTCAATAGATAGTTTACAGTCAGTGGTACTGAGTGAGTGTAGAAAATCACCGGGTTGCGCTTGAATGCCGCAGTTTTGGAAATGGCTCAGGATTTTATTTAGGTAATCGAACACTTCCCATCCCTCATTAAAGCGGTCTAAGAACTCACTGACTGTTTGCTTCATTTCTTCCTTAACTCGCTTTCGGTGCTGAGTATGGTCTTCACCATTCCAATCACTATCATAATGATACCCTATGGCCCGATTAATTCGCAAATCAAAAGAATCTGGAATAGTCTTTATAATCGAATCCGCTTTTTCTGCTATGACTTTCGGACTGCTTCGTTTAGCATGCCATTGGAGATCTGAAGCAACTTCTATATGTACAATTGAATCTTTTGTATTTTTTATCAGATTCTCAATTACTTCGAGTATTCTCATTTGTTCTGGTAACCATTGATTTATTTCATCATCTGAGACAACACGATTTAATCGACCACGAGGAGGGATCAATGTCTTAATAAGACTTTTTAATGCGCGCAGGACCACTTTTGTTGATTGGGATTTTGTACAGTCTGACAGAAGAGATATAGCCTTTTCATGAATTGGTTTGGTTATCTCAAAACTAACGGCAAATGGCGTGGCAACAAAACCATAACCCTGAAGTCTTGTCGAGTCTCCTTCCTTTGCCAACAGGGGATCGAGTACATCCAGAGGTGAGTGTATGTGCTCATGGGCATCAGGCTCCTTTAACCATCTCTCTATGGCATCGAGTACTGCAGAGTTAATCTTGACCGGTTTGCGTATGTGGTATTCCGCCAGAGCAGAAAGAACACTCATAGCAGGTTCAGGACCAAGACCATCATTAGTTGGTCTTTCGTCATCCCTTCCCAAATACCAGAGAAGATCACAGCAGCGATGCAAATAATCGGGATTAGAGGCAATTCCTTTTAATAATGGAGGTAATGCATTGAGAACATCTTTATGGGTATATTGAGAAGCCCACTCTTCATTATCAGATACCATTGAAGGATTATGAATCGCATATTCAACCAACCGTAGTGTTCTTGCAGGCAGGAAATAAGCCACTTTTTCAAGATGTCCCAGTATCTGTGAACGTTGAGAATCTGAAGCTTCCCGGAATTCATTTTCTATTATTTTCCAAGTCTCACCTAACAAATCTATGGATTTCCCTTCTCGTGTAACACGCCAATCCAATTCTGATAAATTAAATAATACATTCTCAGGAAAGATATTCCAGAAGGCATCAAATACTTTTTGTGCATAGCCCGTTGGTTGTCCCGGACGTGTAATGCAAGCATTATAGAGAATATGATCAGATAGAACATCAGGAGTAATTCTGAGCGAGTACCCTCTGCGAAGAAGAACACTTGCACTCTCAAGAATCCCGATTGCATCTATTAGTTTGACTCTATCGATGTTTAGAAATTTTGACGCATGTTCTTGGAAATCTTCTGTTTGTGGTTTGATCGGAGATAATGCGGAGATAAGAGAAAGGATCCCTCTACAAAGTTCAGCTCCAATTTTATCGCTGACTTGCCCTATTAACTCATCCTGAAATCTATCAAAAACTGCCATCTGAAACTCGCTATGGCGCTCCAACATGGTGGGATTAATTTTTTCTTCTGCAAGAAGTCGTCCACCTATAACGAGCACCAAAGGAGATTCCTTAGCTACTTGAATCAGAGGTTCAAGAAATTGCTGATGGTCTTTTCCAAGTACACTCCTGCCTAATTCTTCTAAATCAGATCGTCCAAGCTCCTTAATTTCTGGAATACTCTCAACTTCCCGAGGATCGAAGCCTCCTTTAGTTAACGTAGCCCTTATATACTCGAATCCCTGAGGTCTACATGAAAGGATTATTTTTACACGATCAGGATATTGTTGAGCTAAGGTAAATAGAGTAGATAGGTCTTCTCTCCGATGAGCATCATCAACTACTACAATAGTTTTTTGAGCTGGTAATTGGCGGATTGCGTCATCGGATAGTGCAATACCTTCCCTAAGAAATCGGAGTTTCCTCTCGCTGTGTTTTTCCTCAAATTCACGGCCAAATTCAAAAAGGATCTTGCTTTTCCCAATCCCTCCTCGACCATATAACAAAGCTACCCTCTTATCCAATTCTACGAAAGTGTCCAACCGCTCTAAAAACCCTTTTCGTCCTACCAAGTGATAAACATGGTTAAACAGTTTGGTATTGTCAAGGAAAGGCTTAAAAAAATCTTTGTATGAAGTAAAAGCAGGTAAACGAACTCCAATTGCACCATTGTCAATTTCATATTGTCGAATAGCCCCCAAAATCTCTCTGGATAACTCGTGAGGGGTAGAGAAAGTTTTTCTATATCTCTCATAATCTAACCGAGATTTAAAGTCACGAAGCTTCTTGGACTTTTCACTATCTGTCTCTTCTGGTCGCCAGTTGCAGTTATCTTCATCCAATTGACACTTCAAGAAAACAAAAACAGGCAACCCAAGAGTCTTAGCTGTGTTGTATTCGATCTCAGTTAAGGATATTTCTTCGGTTTTATCTACCGAACCGTATTTAAATCCGAGAATTAAAACTACAGCATCACAATCTTGTAAATATTTTAAGCATACATCTTTGGGCTGGTGGTTCGAGGCAAAGAATTTCTCCATTGCTATTGCTTGACCAATCCGGTCTACGGTAGTAATCGCTTCTCTCCGCTCGTTCTTTAAGTCTTTGGATGTTGAACTTATGAATATTTTCATATCATGGCTCCATCATTTTGAAAAGAAGGCAGAAATTGCAGATAACTTCGTTATATCCGCAATAGTTCGCATATCATCCCAATTTGGAATTATATCAGTATTGCGTATTCTCTATATTCTTGTTATCCGCTTGCGTAGATATTTCTGACATCCGAACCTTCAGCTTCCCAATAATATTCAATGGACTCTTATTATTTAAATCTTTCAACGCAACCAAGTGAGCGTATCTGAAGTTGCCCGAGAAGGAATTTTAGTGAAGTGCCAAAGGCACGAAGCCTGATACGCTCTGTTATATGCTGTTGGTCGCATCTTATCGCTTTATTCCTCCTTTCAGTTTGTCGATAATCCCTTCTGCCACTTCCAGTATTTCTTCTATCTCTTCTTTTGAGTAAGAAGTAATCGGTCCCGGCGGATACCGCTCCTCATAATAGAATGCAGTTAATTCCCTGCCAAGATCGAGATATTTTTGGAATTCATCATCAAAACTCATAGCCTCGGTTATGAGTAATTCAATATCGTGGATCTTCTCTTTCATATAAAATTGTTCCTTTTTGGATTATTTCTTTTATAAAATCATCACCCATTCTAAGGTGCTCCTCTAGCTCCTCATGAGTATATACTAAAGGCGATACAGGTATTTTACAAGTGGGATTATAGATTATCCTTTTAACCCGCACGAATCTATCAACTCTCCTTTTATTTGTATTTTTCAAAATCAAGAGGTCTATATCACTATCTTCAGTAGGATTGCCATAAGCATAAGAGCCAAATAGAATGATCTTTAGAGGCTTATATTCTCTCTTTAACTTCTCAACAATCTCTGATAATATCGTTTTTACTTCTTCTTTCATTTTACGTCCACCTCAAGGTTTGTTTGTGTTCTTCGTGTCTATAATAAGGCGTTTTAGATTTATAAAGGTTAAAGGTTAACCTCCAAAGCGACCAATTAGGTATAACTTCAGTATATCGGCAGCTTCCATATATTCTTGTTACTCATATGCCTAGATATTTATATCGCCTTTGAACGGTTATACCAAAAAGCTCTTGAATGACAAAGCCCCCACCATCGGAAACCGACAAAAGCTTTTCAAGCACAGAATAAGACACACACCTGTATTTTCCATCAAGATGCCACCACTTCTTATCTTTTCATAACTCCTATGCAAATCTCTCAAATAGTCTAATAAGAGACGTTAAGCAATGTTAGATCAGGAGGTTAGGAAAACAAAAGAAAAAAATGGAGAAGGTGAAAACAGAAAAGGGAAGGGAAACATCGATAGGACACGAGCAATTGATTGCCGATATAATGGTACGGAAGCATCCTCGCCGCTTCCAGTGCCGAGTACGTAGCTATACTTTTGAGATGTCGTCCTGCACACACAATATGCCTGGGAAAGATTTAACCTGTACCGAATGCGGTGTAAAACACAAAAGGATTGATGACTACCGTTGTGAAGGGCATTGCAGTCCAAAAGACAGTGAAGTTTATGGCAAGAGAGAAACATGAGATTTTCGGCGATTATTATCGTGGCGGGACTACTTGGCATGCTCATCTTCACAATTGGCTGTGTGCAAGAACAGCAATCAGATATAGGCATGGCTGTTGAGTTCAATGACCATGCCGCATGTGCTCATGTAGCGAAGGAAAAGGGCTGGTATGAGGAAGAAGGACTCAATTTCACCGCATACGAGAGCTATACTACCGGAATAAGACTTGCCAGTGCCTTAGCGCGAGGCGATATTCAAGTTGCTTATATCTGCCTCTCTCCGGCCATATTGGCATTTTCCCGAGGCGTTCCAATAAAGATCGTTGCAGGGACACACAAGTATGGTTATGGCCTGGTAACCCAGCCGGAGATAACGAACATCTCGGACCTGGCAGGTAAGACCCTAGGCTGCGTAAGAGAAGGTGCTCCGGCGGATCTGCTTCTCAATCGCATGATCGAGGACTACGAGCTCAAAGACGTTAAGATTCGACGTATGAACCCCTTGAAACAGGTAGTTGCTTTAGAAACCGGACGGATAGATGCTGCATTTTTACCTGAGCATCATGCAACCGCTGCCGAATCCAAAGGCTTTTACATGCTCATTGAAAGTCAAGACCTGTGGCCGGATATGCAGGGCAGTGTCCTAGTTGTAAAGATAGACTTGATAGAGAATGACCCGGAGACCGTGCGAAAACTTGTTTGGGTTACCCAAAAAGCAACGAACTGGCTAAATGAGTATCCAGATCATACCACCATGATTCTTGCCAATGTACTGGACACAGAACCCCAAGTCATCAAGAGCTCAATGAGCAGGCTGAACTACACGACCGATATAGATGCCGAATCCGTTCAGGAGATGATAGATTGTATGGCGAGACAAGGCTATGTAGAGGAAGGGCTTAGGGCCGACGCTATCCTCGATACAAGCTTCTTACATGGAGAAAGAGATGTTTATTAAAAGATTTCTTGTGGGATTACTACCTGTTATGGTATTCATATTACTGTGGGAGAGCATAGCACAATTGAATCTGGTACCAAACTACATATTCCCCGCCTTTTCTGACGTGATGCGAGAATTCTACCATTTAATTGTCAGTGGTATTTTACTGGCTAATCTTCTGTGCAGTCTTTCCCGGGTACTGATAGGCTTTTTGTTAGGTTCTGCAGCAGGTATTGCCGTTGGAATCGTGATGGGCAGTAAAGATGTAATAGACAAGTCATTTCATCCGATTTTCAGTCTCCTTTATCCTATACCCGTCCTTGGCTGGGCGCCATTACTGATGGTCTGGATAGGGATAAACGATCTGCTGCCTGTTGCTTTAATATTTCTGTGCTCCTTCTTCCCGGTACTCTACAATACGATTACTGGCATCAAAAGTGTAGACCGCGAAGTAATAAAAGCGGCAAGAATACTGGGTGCTTCAGATAGGAAGATTTTAAGCTCGGTTGTCCTGCCACTTGCAGTACCAAATATCTTTACCGGATTGAGGTTAGAGGCAGGTATGGCCTGGCGGGTGGTAATAGCAGCGGAAATGGTTGCGATTCCTACGGGTATCGGGGCTTTGATGATGAGGTCAGAGAGTTTACTGCGTATGGATGTGATAATCGTCTGTCTGATGGTTCTTTCAGTGATGTGCCTCGCATTCGAGCGGTTTTTTCAAGTCATGGAGAATAGAATCACAAATGGATGGAGGTAGCCTATGCCAACTATAGAATTAAGATGCATTAGCAATTATGTATTCAGCAACCTGAATCTGGAGGTATTTGACGGCGAGTTACTGGTAGTGCTGGGACCGAACGGTGCCGGAAAGACTACTTTGCTCAATATCATTGCAGGATTGGTTAAGTATAAAGGGGCTGTTCTCTTTGACGGTGTGCCCGTAGATAAAACGCCAGTAAACGAGCGAGAGATTGGCTACATATTCCAGAATCTGGCATTGTTCCCTCATCTCGATGTCGCTTCTAATGTCGGGTACAGTTTAATGATAAAAGGGAAAGAGGAGAAAGAGAAAATGCAAAAAGTGGATGAATTATTACAGTTGACGAAAATAGAGCACTTGAAACATAGGTATCCGAAGAATCTCAGCGGTGGTGAGAAGCAGCGAGTGGCACTTGCACGTGCTCTTGCATCTTCGCCAAAGGTGTTACTCCTCGACGAGCCGTTTAACAGCTTGGACATCGGGATGTGTGAATGCCTCAGAAAGGAGATTCGGCAGGTACAGCGAGAGATGGGCATAACAACGGTGTTTGTTACGCATAATTTAGCCGATGTGGCGGAGATGGGCGACCGGGTTGTGGCACTAAATAACGGTAAAATCTGGCTTATGCCACCGGAAATGTTTGAGAATGAACAGGATACTGAAAATCGTTCTCCGCAGGATTGTCTGCATTGTGTGATGGATTGTTATTGTAAACATGCTCAATGAAGTGTGGATAATCTCTTTAATCAGAAAGCAACTCGGGTTAAAATGACGGCGAACCGGTTCTTATTTGCTCAAGTAATTCCATATATGGGTTAAGTAAAGTTTGAACAGGGGGGGGGGCTGTCTCCAAAAAATCACAACACTTCCTCAAAGGTTCATAAACGTATTTTGATGCTTTTTTTTGTCGTTTTAACGTAATGCTCAACATCTTGTTGTCTCCTCGTTTTGGGTTGGTCTGTGTTGACCATATTTCTACCTCACAATTTCAATTCCGTGAAACTATTCTGTAGTCTTGTTTCTTTTCATTAGTCCGCAAATTTTGAAAGAAAATGTGCATGTCATAATTTGCTTTTTTTGCAAGCTCTTCTCCTGCTTTGCGGACCTCTTGAACAATTGGGTCTTTCCACATGGCTCACACCTCCATTAACTCTTCTGGTGTACAAGCAATACCAAGATGAGCAGCATCACGAAAAGATTTTTCTGGGATATTTAATCTTTCCATATATACCTGAGCCATTTCTTCAACCTTATCGTTTAATTCTAGATGGGGAAAATCCTTCAGCTCCTCCAGTCTTCTTTTAGCAGCTTCTGGGTCACCAAAACTGGCCTCTTCAGTTACAACCTCAGAGATAAAAATGTCGTATCGCCCTATAGCAATAGGCCACCATTGTCGCGTAATCTCCTGGTGAGCAAAGGCTACGCTCGGCTGGGTTCAGAAGTATAATAGCTTACAACAGTTGTCTCAAGATATAGTGATTCTTTCATCATAATACCTCTTTTGTATTTTTTCTATATAAAACCTGATGTCAGATAACCGTTTCGGGCTATACGAAGTCAGCCGAAGGCTGATTTGGGCAAAGCGTAGCGAAGCCGTATAGCCTGTGTTATATGACCAAGCCGAAGACGAGGCAAGGAGCGAAGCGACACAGAGTTCCCAACCCCGCCAAAGTATTATCGCTTTCGCTTATTTTACTCACTTTCTTTGAAAAACGGGATCTTAATTTTTGTGAAAATGATAACACAAAGAGGGCAAACGGGCTGAACACCACTATGAGGAACCAACGGGGGCCGATCGCTGCAGCGGGTCATCGCCTAGTCGAGACACTCCAGCCAGACAACGACCGGTCTTCCAGGCCCCTCATTTGTCGGAGCAGCATACACGACGCCCAAGCGCACCTTTTGACCACTTGTTAAGGGCTCAAGGCAAGTAGGAAACCTATCGCTCCAAGGGCCGCCATGCTCCCGCCACGTGGCACCGGCGATTATATACGCCTCCTCCTGCCCCCCTGGCTCTATCGATAGGCCGATTGCAGTCCCATCTTGGTTCACAGCGTTTATATAGCCTTCCAAGACATGCACCCGAGCGTCACCGAACGGCCCGAGCACCTCGGTGATCGCCACGCCAACGGCCATCCCGAATACAAACAATACGAACAGCCCTAATTTCGTGTTCATTTTCATCACAATATTATACCACCCTTCTTTTTAAATACTCTGCGATTTATTTTACTTTTTTCATAGGTGGAGTTTGTAATTTCCTATAACGGTTTTAGCCCCCTCCACTAACCACCAGTAAAACACAAACTCATCATCGCCCAATCAACTGGAACGACATTCTATATAGTTGGCACCCAAAACGACAAGGTATAATATACCCGTACCTAGAATACGGACTTAAAAACCGAATGATTTATAAAGGGGCATGCTTTATGACATATTTAGGTAATTCAAATGAAAACACCACTTGTACCGGCAGAAGAAGATAAAAGATGGGATTTCGTGCGAAACGTACTAGGGATATTCGAGCAACGAGAAGTGCGGAAAATAGTGTCTAAATTCGGAATAAAGCAGTTAGATAGGACTACTACGGCGCTGAAGATTGTAATCATCGCCATGTGCTTCGGGACTGACATAACCTTCGTGATAAGTGAATTAAAGGCTAAAGCATCGCTAAAAGAGTGGGAAAATCATGATAATCGGAGATACAACCAATTTAACGGTGAATATCAATTGGTTTAAGAAAAAATATACAAAGGCCGATTTAAAAGATAAGGACTACAAATGGGCTTATTCCAAGTCTAAAGGTTATTATATCGGCATGAAGCTCGTTTTTGCTATTGAATACCCTTCTTTAAAGCCGTTGGCTTTTCTTGTCTTCCCTGGTGGCCCCAGCGACTCAAAAATCTTTGATGAAATTGTGACTGAGCTAATGAGACGTAAAATATTGAGGAAATGCGATACCCTTGTGTTAGACAAGGGATTTTACGCTTACAGGCATTATATTGAAGGTTTAATTGAGTACGGCATCGTACCACTGGTATTTCCGCGGATTAATTTCAAACTCGAAAAGGTGTTGAATCACATACAACTCCCCTTAGATTTCTTTAACGACAAACCAAGTCGTGTAAAGGAGAAAATACAGCATTTAGAGTCTATTCTTGCAGAGTTTAAGCATTATATTCTCAAGTGGAAGCAACTTAAGCCGAAGAGGTCTTTAATAGAGGATGTTTTTAAAGTAATAAAAGGTACGTTCTCTTTAGCCAAGATACATAGATTTACACTGGCATCGGTAACAAAGATTGCGTCTTTGGGTGTCGTTTTGGCTGCCATCTCTGTTTCATTGGGCTTTGGAAATAAAGAAAGTCTGCAAAAGCTTGCCGAGTGGTAATGTTTTGGAGGGGGCTAATAACGGTTTCGGTGTATGCGAAGTTGCGAGCGATAGCGAGCAATTTGCGTGAGCGTAGCGAACCGCATACACCGTGTTGTCCGAGTGCGTTAGCACCAAAATTCCGAAGGAATTTTGAGTTTTGATTTGGGCACTTATCTATCATATATTTTCTTTCTATGACCGACCTTTAGAACTAAGATGTGAAGTTCTTTGTTCTCGATGTCCATTATGACTCTATAATCACCCACACGCAACCTATAACCAGGATCTCCAACGAGTTTGGTTACATAAGCTTCAGGCCTTATTCTAATCCTTTCTAATGCTGCAATTATTCGCTCTTGAACATTCCTCTCCATCTTTTTAAGTTGTTTAAGAGCCTTATCTGAGAAAATAATCTCATAAGTCATAGGCCCAATTCTTTCTTAACCTCTCCTAATATATGGAACTTGCCTGCTTTTATTTCAGAACGGGCCTGTGCTATCTCTATTTTTGTTTGTTCACTCAGTTCTTGAGAATCTTCTACCAAATCCCAGATTACTCCCTCATAGGTTTCTTTATCCGAGAGTTTCCTTTTAATAAGCTCTTTTTGCAGCTCTTCACTTATTTGAATCGAAGTGGCCATTTCACATCACCATAACATACTATAGTTCATTATAGCATATATGTTTTTTCTTCGTCTATGCCCAAATCAAAATTTCGGACAACTCGTTCATATGCGACATTGAAGTCATATATCCTACCAGTTTGGAGTTATACTTCCCTCTGTCAGTCTTTCATCAACCATCGTTATTCACATCATTTTCCCTATATGTATTCCATTCTCGAGTAAATGCGTGGCAAAACGGTGCCTCAGGGAAAGTTCGCGAACATCCTTGCAAATTTTTCCATTTTTAACGGCATTTTCGAATATTCTTTGCATCTTCCAACACAATTTCTTATTTTTTCATAATTCATATGTAAATCTCTCAAATAATCTAATAAGAGGAGTTAACTAAACTTTGAGCAGGAGGTAGTAATATTATGAAAGCACAGATAGTCCAGCATATAGCATGTGAAGGCCCCGGATATTTGGAGGACTTTCTACACGATAATGGCATCGAGTATGAAATATCCAGAATGTATGAGGGCGAGCAGTTGCCCGAAAATTTCGATGTTTTGATTGTGCTCGGCGGTCCAATGAACGTATATGATGAGGAGCGTTACCCGTATTTAAAGCAGCTCAACACGACGATAAAGAACTTCGCTACGAGAGGGGGTTTTTATCTTGGCTTCTGTCTCGGCGGGCAACTGCTGGCAAAGGCACTTGGCGCAAGAGTAAGAAGAAACCAGACAAAAGAGATCGGAAACTTTGAGATTCTACTGACGGCAGGAGGCGTAGAAGACCCACTATTTAAAGGATTTGAACAGATGTTCCCCGCTTTGGAATGGCATGGCGATACCTTTGAGATATCGGAAGGCGCATTAAAACTTGTAGAATCGAAGCTTTGCGCTAATCAAGCTTTCCGGTTTAAAAACGCTTATGGGCTCCAGTTTCATCTTGAGGCGACACAGGAAATGCTAGCGGAGTGGGTCAAAGTTTATGAAGACGAACTCACAGAAGAGGGAATAGATGCTGCGGCTTTGATAGAAAAGACGAATAAAAAAGCGGATATTTACCGTGAATTGTCGAATCGGTTGTTTACAAACCTTTTTAAGTGGGTTAAAAATTACAGGAGCAGATAAATAGGATGTATGCAGAAATAAAGGAAAAATTTAAAAAAATCGTGGTAGAGAATAACCTGCGAGAAGGGAACGTAAGAATAAGTGCAAAAACATTGAGTGCAGAAGAAGCCATAGGGAATCCGGAAAGGGATGATTTTCCATTACTGAAGGGAAAAGAGCGGTTAATGCAGGCAGAGTTTAACGGCAGTTTGGGTCAGGCGTTCACGGATATGTACGGTAATTTCGAGGGAACACTTCAAAATGTCCTGGATATGGACTTGAAAAACAATTTTAGAAGGGCGATATTTATCGCCACCTTGAATGCTGTAATGAGGCATCTTGGTCTAATTGATGGAACCATACATTGCAAGAATAATGGCCCTGAGGAGTGTAGTGAAGAGTTAATTAAATTTATTTCAGAAAACTACGGGAGACCAAAAACAGCTCTTTTTGGTTTTCAACCCGCATTTGCAGAACATTGCGCCAAAAGATTTGAAATCAAGATCCTAGATCAGGATAAAGAGAACATAGGGCGGGAGAAGTTTGGCGTAATGATTTTGGATGGTAATAAGAATACAAAAAAGGCGTTAGAATGGTGTGATATGGCATTGGTCACAGGGACTACCATAGCTAATGGAACCGCGGAATCAATTCTCAGGATTGCTGATGCAGAAAGAAAGCCGGTAGTTTTCTATGGTGTCACAATAGCGGGTGTTGCAAAACTATTAAATCTGGAGCGATTTTGTGCACGATCTGCGTGAGATGAAAAGGATGAAGGGATTATGATTAGTAAATGGGATCCAAACATAGGCATCGTTGATACAACCCTAAGAGATGGTGAACAGAGTGCGGGAGTAGTCTTCAATCGAGAAGAGAAGTTGCATATTGCTCGAATGCTAGATGCAATTGGAGTTCAAGAGATAGAGGTGGGTATTCCTGCTATGGGTAATGACGAGCAAGCGACGATAAAGGCTATTATCGGGCTCGGGCTCAAGGCAGAGATATCCACATGGAATCGTGTAGCAATTCCAGATATTAAAGCGTCTGCGGAATGTGGTGTTAAAAGGGTTTCTATCGCAGTACCTGTTTCTGATATTCACCTGAAATATATTCTCAACAAGGGTAGAGACTGGGTACTTGAAGAGACTAAAAAGGTTATTGAATATGCCAAAGAGGAGGGGCTTTATGTATGTGTTGGTGCTGTGGACGCCACAAGAAGCGCAGAAGATTTCCTTATGCAATTTGCCAGGGTTATTCAGGATAGTGGTGCAAACCGGCTGAGATTTGACGATTCTGTTGGTATCCTTGACCCATTTCAAACATCAGAGGTCATAAACAAATTGAGGACGAAAATAGATATTGACATAGAGATACACTGCCACAACGATTTTGGAATGGCAACGGCAAATACCCTGGCTGCGGTCAGAGCAGGCGCAAGATATGCCAGTGTTACAGTCAATGGACTCGGAGAAAGAGCAGGAAACGCAGCACTTGAGGAAGTGGTCATGGCACTCAAACATATCGCGGGCACAGACCTCGGCTTTGATACCGCACGGTTTCGTGAACTGTCAGAATACGTAGCGAAGGCCGCATTGCGTGCTATTTCCGTCTCGAAACCAATTGTGGGTGGCGATATATTTGCGCATGAATCCGGCGTTCATGTAGATGGCATCCTGAAAAATCCTTTGACATACGAACCGTTTGCCCCGCAGGAGGTTGGACTTGAGCGGGAGATAGTAATAGGAAAGCATTCGGGTTCACATGCAATACGGTATGTGTTTGAGAAACGCGGTATTAACCTTACCAAAGAGGAGTCTGATGACATTCTCAGAATGGTTCGTATAATGGCAGAGAATACGAAGAAGACACTCTCAGATGATGAATTGATGCGTTTATATCAGAAGCTAATTGCACATTAACATCTGAATAGAACTCCCATATACTAACGTTCCGTAACAGTATCCCATAGTCCTATTTTTTACTTAACATTTTTCATACTTTTTATGAATCTTTGTGCAAAATTCTCAAAAAGTCTAATAGGGGTCTTTAAACAACGTTAGAGCAGGAGGTAAATAATACGGAAAATGGAAATAGGAAAAAGAGAAATATCAGTGAGACGGTTGGCTATAATGCTCGTGATGTTGAGCATGATAATAGCGCTAATACCTGCAGTAATGGCTGGAGACCCAACGGGGGCAACTACGCTTGAAGAGGATCCGGGTGCGCCTGTGGATTATGTTTGGATCCTAATCTGCGGATTTCTTGTGATGTTCATGCAGCCGGGATTTGCAATGCTTGAAGCGGGCGTTTCACGGGCTAAGAACACTACCAACGTGTTGATGAAGAATTTAGTGGACTTCTCTATGGGTTCACTTGCATTCTTTGCCGTTGGCTTTGCGCTGATGATGGGCACTTCCGCATATATGCTCGTGGGAACGGATGGCTTCTTCTTAGCAGGCGAGTCATACGATGTCGGCACCGCACTAACCTGGTTCTTCATGATGGTTTTCTGTGCAACAGCAGCGACAATAGTAAGCGGTGCAATTGCGGAGCGGCCGAAGTTCAGCACATACGTCATCTACAGTGTGGTCATTTGTGCTTTTATATATCCCATTTACGGGCACTGGATCTGGGGCGGTGGCTGGCTGAGTTCTGCAGACTTCATGACTAAACTCGGCGGCGGCTACGGTGCACTAGATTTCGCGGGTTCCGGTGTTGTTCACGCAGTCGGCGGCTATATCGGACTCGCTGGATGTCTACTGCTGGGACCGCGAATAGGGAGATACACAAAAGAAGGAAAGCCAATACCAATACCGGGGCACAGTGTCGCGTTTGCAGTGCTTGGCGCGTTCATACTCTGGTTCGGCTGGTTCGGCTTCAATCCGGGCAGCACACTATCTGCACACGAACTGCGGATAGCTGTGATAGCAGTGAACACGACCTTAGCTGCGGCTGCGGCTGCAATGACTGCGATGTTCATCACCTGGAAGAAGTTCGGTAAGGCCGATGTGGTGATGACAGTAAACGGCGCAGTTGCTGGTCTGGTTGCGATAACAGCAGCTTGTGCTTGGGTGGCTCCGTGGGCTTCTGTGGTAATAGGAATAGTGGCAGGTTTCATCATCTGTTACGGCTTCTGGTTCATTGAGCGAAGAGGTGTGGATGATGTCGTTGGCGCAGTACCTGTACACGGTTTCAACGGAACCTGGGGGCTGATTGCACTTGGCTTGTTCGCAGACGGTACATACGGCAATTACACCACTGCTGAGCCATTTGTTAGCGGACTGTTCTACGGAAACGCAGGGTTCTTTGGATGTCAGTTCATAAGTGTAATCGTGAACTTCGCATGGGCTTTCGGTACGGGCTTCCTGCTATTCTACGTACTCAAGCAGACAATAGGCATAAGAGTATCGCCGGAAGAGGAACTTGCAGGTCTTGACATCAGCGAGCACGGCATAATCTCGTATCCTGATTTTGTCTACACAGAACCCGCAAGACCGACGAAAGTAATACGTATGAGTAATACGATGGGAGAAAACGAGCCGAAAAGAGGAGGTAAAGGCGGATGAAGAAAATAGAGGCGATCATAAGACTCGAGATGCTGGACGAGGTGAAGAATGCGTTAGAGGCAGATAATATAGTGAGCATGAGTATTTCCGAGATACGAGGAAGAGGCAGACAAAAAGGTGCAAAGCTCATGTGGCGAGGAGACGAATATGTGAGGGAATTTGTTCCAAAGATGAAGATAGAGCTGGTCGTGCGAGACGAAGATGCGGCTAAGGTAGTGAAAATCATACGTGAAACGGCATATACCGGAAATGTCGGCGATGGCAAGATATTTGTGCTGCCAGTCGAAGAGGCGATACGAGTTAGAACAGGTGAGACGGGCGAATCAGCTTTGTGAGGGATTTTCCCCCTCATTTTTTATTTTTTTGGTATTTCTTCATTATTGCCGTGCCACAGAGGTGTTTCTAAATCTTCCCATGCCGCAAAATCGAAAATAACAGCCAAAAACCTATTAGCCCTGCTCCAAGGAAACCAATGATACCAATAACCGGTATTTCGTGCCATTTTGGTGGAACTCCAGAAAGAACAATAAGGGCAGAACCTATCACAAGAGAAGCCAAAACAATTGCAAACACTGAACGATTGTTATTCTGGTCGAGGGTTTTAAGCATCGGCTCAAGACCTTTATGCTCAAATTTAATCTTTGCCTCTCCTTGTTTTACCAGTGTTAATATATCTCGTGTTTCCGAGGGTAGGTCACGCATTAGCAAGTGCGTTTCGAGAGCGGAGAGATAGAAATCTCCGATTAACTTTCGAGGGCTCATACGTTCCATGATTAACTTCTCGGCAAACGGTTCGGCGTGTTTCACAGCATTAAATTCTGGGTCCAATTCTCTGCCCACACTTTCAATGGTCACCAGTGCTTTTGCAAGCAGGTAGAAATCCAGAGGTCCTTTCAGACGATACTCATCAACCACTCTTGCAATGCGGTGTAGAAGACTTCCTATTTCTAGCTCTTTAAGTGGACGATAGGCATAGAGTTCGATAAGTTCGGCAATATCAGATTCTAACTTCTCGTTATCCATAATTTGCCTATACTCGGATAATTTCAAAATAGTTTTCGTGATTTTACTTTCATCTTTATTTACAATCCCAAAGAGAATGTCCGCCAGGTCTTCTCGATGCCGTGCTGACAGAGACCCCATCATTCCGTAATCTAAGAAACAGATGACATTGTCTTTCAAGACCTGGATGTTCCCGGGATGGGGATCAGCGTGGAAAAAGCCGTGTTCAAATATCTGTTTCAGAACAAGGTCTGCACCTCGTGCTGCCACAACTTTTGGATCAATGCAATACTCATGCTCTTTTGCTCTTGTAATCTCCGAGACCTTTATCCCGCCAATAAACTCCATCGTCAAGACTCTACGTGAAGAAAAATCACGATATGCATAAGGCACGTGAATTCTCATGTCTGACTGGAAATTTTCTGCAAAACGCTCAATATGCGCCGCTTCTATTCTGAAGTCCTGCTCCTTCCGGATTACACGTGTAAATTCCTCTACTATTCCTACTGGGTCCCAATCTAGTTCCTCGCTGAAATGTTTCTTGATAAGTGAGGCAAGATGGAGCATTATCTCCAAATCTACCTCGATGATTCGGTCGATGCCAGGACGTTGAACCTTGACTGCTGCTTCTTCTCCATTGGGCAATACCGCTTTATGCACCTGTGCAATAGAGGCAGCGGCAATGGGGGAATCAGTAAAGTCCTTGAAGATACTGTCTATGGAATTCCCCAATTCCTCTTCGATAATCTGTTTGGCATCTTCCGTGGAAAAAGGAGGGACCCTATCTTGAAGCTTCTCCAGTTCGGGGATAAGTTCGTGCGGTATCATATCGGGTCTGGTGCTCATAATCTGACCAAATTTGACAAACGTTGGTCCAAGCTCCTCCAGAGCCATCCGCACCCGTTCCCAACGCGAAGCAGCAGCTATCTCCGCAGCACCTTTCCCTAATACAAAACCCTTACCGAAGTCGAGACGTTTTTGTAACTCAAGCTTCGCTAATAGATCTCCAAAACCATACTTCACTAATATTGCGATAATCTCGCGATAGCGGTTGATATGGCGATACGTGCGACTAATCACACCGATTTTACGAATCGCCATTCCGTTATTTCTTCTTTAAGACCTCTTCTGCGGCTCCAATAAAGCCTGTTACGATACTCTTCACCACTTCTACCGCTTTATCGCCCACTTCTTTTGCGGAGTCCAGAGCTGCTTCTGCGGCATGTTCCGTCAGCTCGGCGGCTTTGGCACCGGCCTGCTTCGTCCCCTCAGTTATGCCCTCAGCAGCTCCTTTGGCGGCCTCAGCAGCTCCTTTGGCGGCCTCAGCAGCTCCTACTTCTAACTTCCGTGCACCTTCAATTGCACCTTTCATTGCATCTTTGGACACAGATTCCACTTTCTCCCGTGTAACGTCGGTTCCCTCCAATGCCTTCTTAACGGCATCTCGGGTAATCACACTTACCTTTTCTTTTAGGTTTTCCCCTTTCTCAACCGCTTTCACCACCGCTTCTCTAACAGCTTTTGTTACCTCACTCTCTTTTTCTTCCATATTTCCCTTATCCTCTTTGTTATAAATAATTCATACCTATGTATAAAAATATTCATACAATACATATGATTGAAAGAGATCGAAAATCTTTGAAGATGCGTATCGAGAATCGCTCTATCAAAAGAGTACCGCCTTTATTTCCAGAACTCTGGTAATCTCATCTATTATTTCCTCTATTTTTCCTTTTACTTTCTTCCATGCTTCCAGAATAGGAACAGCAGTATAGACGTATTTAAGCCTTTTACCCGCTTCTACTCTTTTAATTATAAATCCTTCCTGGTCTAATCGCCGGATATATTTTCGTATTGTCCGTTCTGAAAGATTCAGCAGGTTTTGAATTTGTTTTATCGTTAACGAAGAGGTCAGTAAAAGATTATATATTTTAATTTCTATTGGCTTAAAATTAAGAAAGCCTAAAATAACATTCAATAACGCTATTGGCTCCGTCCCTTCTTTCAGTGCCTTTTCTATATCCGCGATATAATTTCTTTTTACCATGATGATATATACTATGAATGAATTGCCATATAAATGTTGCATATGTATGTATGTATGAATTCTTTTTTTGCCTCTTTTTCATCTTTATTCTTATTCCTTCGGAAGATCATCCGCGGCGCTTTCAACCCTTCTCAAATCGTACCCAAAGCATCCATAATCGAACTGCGCGTGACAATCCCTACAAGCGTATCGTCGTCAATTACAAGTAATCTCCCGATTCTCTCCTCGGTCATTTTCTCCACCGCCTTAATAACTCTATCTCCTGGACTGACACTGACTAAGCGTGTACTCATCCTTTCCTTAACACGAACGCTATTCCAGTCTTCTCTTTTCACGCGAAATAGATCTTTGTAGGAAATAACGCCGGTTGTTTTGTTCTCTTTATTAACCACGGGATAGCCCAAATGGTGATATTCGCTTATCAAGGAAAATAACTGCTCAAGACTCGCATATTCTGTAATCGTGATGACCTCTGGTTCCATAATAGCACCTATTGTAGTATCCCGAAGATGTGCGTTTAGAAGTTTTCTAAATTTCCTATTTAGTTCCATCATACCTCTCCTTTTTTTTATCTTTCCTTGTTTGTAAGCAGCACCAAAATCGCAGGCACCACTGTAAGCGCCGCAACCATACAAAACACCACACCCGTTGCCATCATCGTCCCCATATCTACCATCATCGGCAATTTACCGAGTGCAAGGGTTTTGAAGCCTATCATTGCCGCTATTGTCGTTATGGTCATCGGATAGAACACGTGGCTAATTGTATTTACCATTGCTTCCTCTCGGCTTCTGCAGGGAGCATTTTGATCAAGCGTCCCTGTAGTTTGTTGCAACTCGTATCTAAACCGTTTTGTTACTTGAATGCCGAAATCTATCCCGATGCCCATTATCATCGCAAGCCCAGCAGATGTAGGGGGTGTTATCTTCATTCCCATCAAGACGAGCGTGCCAAATGCCCATATAACGCCAAAAACAATCGTTAGTAAAGCAATAAGGCTATATTTAATAGAGGCAAATATAATGATAAGAATGAGTAAGATGGCAGCAAAGCAGACAAGAGCTGTTTCCGACATCGTTGACTTAATGAGTTCTTGCATCGTTACCATTATCACGGGACTCGTTGTATCGCCAGTCATATCAACAGATACACCATGTGGTTTATCTATTTTCATCGCTTCTCTTAATCCCACAACCACCTCTTCTTCATTTAGATCCTCTAAGATGTTCAACCTTACTACGGTCATTGTATAGTCATCGTTAATATAATTGCTTATCCTTTGCTCCGCTATATTATCCTTCTTCAATAGTGACTTCACACTTCTTAAAGAACTCGGTATTCTACCGCCATTCAGTTCTTTTATAACATCTGCAGCACTTTCTGCACTCACCACACCGTAAACGAGTTTTGCTCGTTCAGAAAGCAAATCAACGTATCTCAGTACTTCAGGATCTCTGACATCCCGTATCTCCTCGGATCTTGCATATCTTGGCTCTGTTTGCACTACGATTGTAGTCGTAGAGAAGCTACCCGCAAATTGGTCTGCTATTAGCTCGAATGTATTTATCACTTCTATATCTTCAGGAAGCCATTCCTTCTGCGATATTACTGTTGTTTCCATCAATGACGCGTGATAACCCGTGAAAAGGGTGAACATAAGCAATATAGCTAAAACAACGATTGCGTGATGTGATACAAACTTCGCATACTTCTCCAAAGGTCCTTTGCCCCATTCCCCTATTTTATCTTTCATTTCTTATCCATTTTTGCAGTAATCCCACTATTTTCTTCGCTTCTATACGTTCTTCAAAAACGATAAAACACGGATTTACTATAACAGCAGCGATCCAGCAGTAGATTATACCCAGAGCGAGTGTCTGCCCCAGATCCTGAATCATTGGCATTGCAGAAAGCGTTAAAGCAAAGAAAGCAGCAGCAGTCGTTGCCGCGGAGCCAAACGTTGAGAATCCTATATTAGTTATCGCAATTTTTAACGATTCCGCAGAGGCCTGCCTCTCTCGTTCTTCATAATACCGTGAGACCATGAATATCCCGTACTCGACACCAAGACCGATGATAACAGCACCTACTATAACAGTACTGAGAGATATAGGAATTCCAAGCAAGCCCATAGTCCCGAAAGTCCATATAATAGCAAAAATTAACGGTAGGAATACGAGAAAACCCTTTGTTAACGACCGCTCCAGCAATGCCAGTAACATAAAAATGATAATCGCAGCTACAAGGGTAGTGAAAACCATGTCCTTGCGCATCAACCTTAATAGTTCATTTATCAGCGGAGCCATACCCGTTATCTTATATTCCACACCCGCGGGTTTTGTGATTGTATCAACGTCTTTTTGTATCATATCTGTCACTGCCTTCACCTTCTCTTCGCTTAATCCTGCTATTGGACTGGCATAGACCAGCATAATGCTAAAATCATCATTAAAAAACCGCCCTGTATTATTAACAGAAGTTAACTTCTTCTTCACCCCGGCCATATCCTCGGGAACACCATGTTGAAAATGAGTGGCCACTGACTGAACTTTTTCAATAGATGATTCCGCTTCAAGCCGTTCATGTAACTCAACTACCGATGCTATTACCTTTGGATCTCTCACATCACGCGGTATGTCTTTTGCGCCTGTTTCCCGATCTAAGCAAACGGCGATAATCATGAACTCTTCTCCTTTGAACTCACTCTCTATCATATCCTGTAAAGCAAAGACCGGCAAATCCTGCGGCATCTCCTTCGCTATATCGCCCTGAAAATGCAGTCCTGTCGCTCCATAGCCCAAAATCACTGTTATTAACAGCGACAGCACAATTATCTTCTTGTAATGCCGACATTGAAAAGCAGCTAATTTCGCCAATGCACGCTCTATGCCTATCTTCTCTTTTAGCCCCATTCTATTTCTTCCTTCTCAAAAACAAAACCACGAATAGAGCAATTAATGCGAATATCGCTTCAAATCCGGGAACCGAAAAAGTTCCCGCGCTGCCGGATGATACGCTTATCGGAATTATTTTATCAAAGAGATATACATTGTCATCACCTAAGTCACGGTCTCCGGTACATCGTATCTCTATGCCCTGTTGATATGCTTTTGGCGATGCATCCTTATCCACATCGAATTTTAGAACTGCAGTCCATTCCTCACCCATCTCCAAATTACCCACGTAATTGCTCTTCACATCGAAATCAAAAGGCACTTCCGCTTCCCCTGTTGCCCTTACGCTAACAGATTCGGCCTTCTCTGAACCCACGTTCCTTATACCCACATGCAATATTACGCCCGTGTCACCTGCACTTATGCTTGCAGGCTCCGTAAGATAAGAAACGATCTCAAATTCAGGTTTCGGATCCACCAATATCTCCAGCTCCCGCATCACCTCGTATTCTCGGCCACTCGTATCTTTATATTTTATCCGCAGCGGAATGCTATACACCTTCGAGTCTATATTTTCTGTAACGTCAACATGGAATATAGCCTCTTTCGAATCACCCGAGTTCAACCGGCCTATGTATGAACGGTCCGTGCCAGACCATGAAGGTTTAAACTCAGCACTATTACAAATCAATTTTGCTTCGACATCCTTCGCTGCTGCTTCTCCACTGTTTTCTATAAACGCTGTTATTTCAACATCCATATCCTCTGGTCTTACATCTGTGGGATCGGTGCTGACATCCCCTATATTTATCATTCCCTCTCCTATTACGTTGAAATATACCCCTAATTCCGAGGATATAGTAGTTACATCAACCTCCCCCGTTTTGCGATCCAAATTGTATTCCGTCCATAAACAGCTCACGGGAATGAGGTAGACACCATTAGGTGCTTCTTCTTTCACGTGTATCGTGAGTTCCACTTCTTTCGAGCGCCATGAATTCAACATATTTATGTTAACTACCTTAGGTCCCACGGGAGATATGATTTCTGTACCTTGAAACGATAACCTGATATTTCGCGTATCTTTACCCCCATTGTTCTTTACCGTCAGAACAACATTACTTGTATCACCTGGACTGAACTCGGTAGGCTTTACATTTGTTATAGCAATAGAAGAAAAAGCCGCATCTACCGCAACTACAGGATATAGAGGAGAAAAGAGCAGCAATGCAAACACCATGCTCAGAGTGCAGAGCGGAATCAATTTTCTTCTCTTAATCATATTCTTATTCATATTCTCCACCTTTTATTACCTCCGTTATACCATATCGTATCAAATTTTTTCTCGCTACTTCGCTCATCTTTTCATCGCCATCGCCGCATCTAAAAACAGTCATTTTCATAGTATTTATATATGAAGTATTAAGTTCATATATATGTATAATTATATTCATATGATGTGGTTAAAATGAAAAGTTCAGTTCATACAAAATTTGATGACAAAATGCCAGAAAAAGGTGGTGTGCCGATAGTTCTAACTGCATCAATGATTGAAATGAGCGATTTTAATCTTAACCCTTTTATCGCTTTTTCCGGTGGGTTTCCAAAATTCCTTGTACGAAAGAAGCTTTATCCGCCTGTTCCCTTCAACCAGGACGGCACCGCGAAGTTCGCACCTTATGGCTTGAGAAAAGTCGAATCATTATTGATTGACGAGTTTGGCGATGAAAATGTAGTTACAGTGTGTCCCACCAATCTCCACCGTTTTATCGGACCAAAAACAAAAATTATCGGTATTTCTACAATGGACCCCCTCGGTATAGGTTTCGTTAGTAGAACGTACACCAGTATTTTCGGCATAAATGGAAAACCTGCAACTTTAGTAGAATTCGAAGATTTGCTCTCAAATCCCGCACTCAAGAAATACAGGGCTAAAATTATTGTCGGTGGCTCAGGCGCTTGGCAAATTTCAAGCGCAAATATGCAAGACAAGCTCGGCATAGATACTATTTTAATTGGACAAGCAGAGAACTCGCTCTTACAAATCGTCAGAAAAGCTCTGAATGGTGAAGAACTTGATAGGGTAATTACAATGCAAATACCCGTGGATAAAGAAATCCCAATCATAAAAAAACCTTCTATCTATGGGACAGTTGAAATAACACGTGGTTGTGGTCGAGGATGTGCGTTCTGTTCGCCTACACTGCGTCAGCGATATTCCTTCCCGTTAGAACACATTCTGCGAGAAGTTGAGCTGAATGCAAAAAGTGGAACACGAGCAATCCTTCTTCAGACAGACGATGTGTTTCTGTACAAATCAAAACCAAATTTCATTCCAAACAGGGAAGCGATTGTAAAACTCATTCAGGATATAGATAAGACAGGGGGTGTCGATTACATACAGATTGCCCATGCCTCTCTTGCGCCTGTGGTTTACGATAGAAAAATTGTTGAGGAAATAGCGCCAATACTCGTTGAGAAGTCTTTATGGCGGTGCAACGACAAACGTTGTGCTTCTATCGAAGTAGGAATAGAAACGGGTAGTGCGCAATTAATGGGAAAATATATGCGAGGAAAGATGCTACCTTATAAACCTGAACAATGGCAAGATATTGTTGTCCAATCGATTGGGGTTCTAAATGATAATGATATCCATCCGTTAGCGACTTTAATTCTGGGTCTGCCTGGAGAACAGAAAGAGGATATACTCGCTACTATCAATCTTCTAGATAAACTTAAGGGCGCTAAAATCCTTTATGTTCCACTCCTCTTCACATCGGAGGAAGAGTGTAGCTTGAAAAGGCAAAAACATAAAGACCTCAAGAATCTTGACGAATTACACTGGGATATCCTTGCGAGATGCGGTCGCTATGATATAAACACCTGGAAACCGGAAATAAATAAAATTGTCATGGCCGGCAGTTTACTATCATATCCCTACTACCGGTGGAAACACGGCAAAAAAATCTTCAAAGTAATCATGAAATTTTCGGGATTGGAAGAGATATTCGTAAATAGAAAGGTAGGAATTGAGTGTCAACCACAATATTGCGTCCCTGGTTCCAATAAAGAGGTGGAGGAGAAATATTGAGTTTAACGAGGTGTTAATCCGGGTTTTAGTGAAATATCCAAATAGGTGATCTATCAAAAGAGTATCGCCTTTATTTCCAGAACACTGGTAATCTCATCCAAGATTTTCTGTATTTTTATACTATGAATAAAAATGTTTCTTTGGTAAAGCTTTCTTTTTAAAAGAAAGGTTTTTCATAACTTTTGTGATTATTTATGTGATTTTCTCAAATACTCTTAAAATAGGTCCAAGAGAATGTGCTATAGGTGATACAAGACAAAAATGTTGGATAGTGGAGATACAGCATGGGTACTTGCCTCAACAGCCCTTGTGGTGTTGATGACGCCAGGCGTAGGGCTGTTCTACGCAGGAATGGTACGTGGCAAGAACGTTGTTTCGATGATTGCACTCTCATTTGTTGCACTTGTACTGGTCAGTGTCCAGTGGGTGCTCGTGGGCTACAGCTTAGCCTTCAGCTCGGACATAGCAGGATTCGTAGGTAATTTGGGTTTCTTCGGATTGAACGGAGTGGGCATGGGCTGCGGTGATTCGACAATACCGGAATTGGCATTCATGGCGTTTCAGCTCGCATTTGCTGTTATTACACTTGCAATCCTAACCAGTGCGATGGCAGAGAGGGTGAAGATAAGTGGGTTCATTGTCTTCGGGTTGTTGTGGACCACGCTCGTTTATGACCCGCTTGCTCACTGGGTCTGGGGCGGCGGCTGGCTTGCACAGCTCGGTGCACTGGATTTCGCGGGTGGGACAGTGGTGCATATATGTTCCGGATTCTCGGCTTTAGCTGTTGTGCTTGTCATAGGGAAAAGGCGTGGATTCGGAGAGCAGCAGATGGGACCGCACAATATACCGATGACTCTGCTCGGTGTGGCTTTGCTCTGGTTCGGCTGGTTCGGCTTCAACGGCGGAAGTGCTTTAGCGGCTAACGGACTTGCAGCCAATGCTTTCGTGGTGACGAACACATCAGCCGCGGCGGGTGCTATTGGCTGGATGGCAGCAAGCTGGAACCACGGTCAGCAAAGCTCTTTGGGTATGGTAAGTGGTGCGGTAGCAGGGTTGGTTGCGATAACACCGGCTGCGGGATTCGTGGGTCCGATGTCCGCACTAGTAATAGGTGCAGTTGCGGGTGTGATCTGCTACAAGGCGATGCTCTTCAGAATTAAGAAGGACTTTGACGAGAGCCTCGATGCGTGGGCGATACACGGAGTCGGGGGGCTATGGGGTGCAATTGCTACTGGCATATTCGCAACCGCAGCGGTAGGTGGCTACACGGGTTTGATCTACGGAAACGTCGGTCAATTCATAGCACAAATAATAGGTGCTGTGGCAGCAATAGCATATGCGTTCGTAATCACGCTCATACTCGCAAAACTCGTTGACGCTACCATTGGCTTACGTGTAACAGAAGAGGAAGAGTATGTGGGCTTGGACATATCACAGCATGGAGAAGAGGCGTACGCATGAGACAGAAGAAAGAGGGAGTATGATTAAGGATGAAGAAGATAGAAGCGATAATCCGTCCTGAAATGCTCGATCGGGTTAAGAAGGTCCTTGAAGAGAAAGGATGTGTTGCCATGACCATAACAGAAGCGATGGGCCGAGGGGAACAGAAAGGTATCACGCTACAGTTCAGAGGGCGGAGCGTAGATATAGATACCCTACCGAAGATAAAGATAGAAATGGTCGTGATGGACGAGATTGCTGATGCTGTGATCAACGCGATAACAGGCGCAGCGAGAACCGGTAAATTCGGCGATGGTAAGATATTCGTGCTGCCCGTGGAAGAGGCGATACGAGTTAGGACTGGCGAGAGGAGTAGAGACTATCCTTGAGCCTTTCTTCTCTTTTTTATTTTATTGCTGTACCTTTTATTCTTTACTACTAAATAGTTATTGTGGCATTTAGGACCAAGCGATGAGTTCAGCATTCGCAGTTGCGGGAACGCACAGTGGAGTAGGCAAGACTTCGGTCACACTAGGGCTTATCTCCGCTTTCTGTCGTCACGGATTCGATGTCCAGCCGTTCAAGGTAGGTCCGGACTTCATAGACACGAGCTTGCACACTCTCGCTGCCGATAAGCCGTCACGAAACCTCGACACGTTTATGATGCCCAATTCCGCAGTTGTTCATTCATTCAGGGAGAACGCATCGGAGGTGAACATAGTTGAGGGCGTTATGGGTCTCTTCGATGGCTCTTCCGCAGGAGGTCCGGGGAGCACATCACATCTTGCAAAACTTCTGGACATCCCAGTAGTCCTTGTTGTTGACGCTTCTAAGCTAGCCGGTAGCGTTGCTGCTCTGGTTCATGGGTACAAGACCTTTGACCCATCGCTTAATCTTGCAGGTGTCATCTTGAACCGAGTAGGTAGCACCCGACATAAGGAACTACTAGAAGAAGCTTTAAGAGGAATTACGCATATATTCGGAGCTATACCACGGGATGAATCCATGCAAATTCCAGAAAGGCACCTGGGACTTTATATGTCGCATGAAATCGACTGCACACTCCTGGACGGCTTTTCAAAGCTTGTAGATGCGAATATAGACCTGGATAATTTGCTTGAAGCGACAGAGCTTGAGATTCCTGATGCCGAGCATAAATCACGATTACGGGTGGTTGATGGCGTCAAGGTGGGAGTAGCGATGGACGAGGCGTTCTGTTTCTATTATCCCGAGAACTTAGAGTTATTACGTGCGTTCGGAGCAGAAATTGTACCGTTCTCGCCGCTTCGGGACTCTTTACCCGATGCAGATGCTTATTACATTGGTGGCGGCTACCCGGAGCTTTATTCAGAACAGCTCGCGGAAAACGCATCTTTACGGGAGGCGCTTGCGGTTGCAATTCAGCGTGGGTCACCCTTCTATGCAGAATGCGGCGGCTTGCTTTACTGTCTTGAGCAACTCGAAGGTAGAGACATGCTCGGCGTATTCAACGGTTCCGCAAAGCTCACAAAGCGGCTTCAGGCTGTGGGCTATGTCGAAGCGGTCTCAGTAAGGGACTGCCTGCTATTCCGAAAAGGAGAACGATTCCGGGGGCATGAGTTCCATTACTCTGCAGTTTGCGTTAATGCGGAATTCGCATATGAACTTCTAAAAGGTGTCGGAATAGCGAACAAGAAGGACGGAATCGTCAGAGAAAACGTTCTCGCGTCCTACACGCACCTTCACGCTTTGGGAAACGAAAAAGCTTTTCTCCGCTTTCTGGAGGCTGTAAGATGATGCATAATACGAAATAGAAGATAACCAAAACGTAAATGCTTTGTTACGGAACTCTGCGATTTAAATCTTTTGTGACTCTCACCCTTAGCTTTGCCAGATCTTCTTTTATCTCCACTTTGAAGCCCATTCCCTCGAATATCTCCTCAAGCTCGGTTTTTATAAATTGCCTGGCTATATCCGAGCCTAGAACCAAAGTGAACGAATCTTCTGAATCTTTCCGTATTGTGAAGAGATTGCAAGCTTCGAGTCGTTTTAGTATGTATTCTACATGATATTGTCTGTATTTGAACTGCTCTGCATGCGCCTGGCAAACATCGCGATGCAAAGCCCAGAATTTCTCCTTCTCCTGATGTGAGTCAATAAAGTTCAAAAATAAGAGCCAGTGGTCTATATCTACTATGATATGTTCGCCAGATGAAAGCATCTCGATATATGTGCGCACCAGAGCCTCGTCAATTGCCTCAAAGAGCGTTTTATATTTGCAGTAAAATTTTAACGCTTCTCGCATTAACTCGCTTTGTGACACTCGTAACTCCTTCTTCGCCTCTTTGAATAGCTCAACAGTCTCTTCATCCAGAACAATTGTGACCCTTTCCGGTAGTTTCATCTTTATAAACTCATATATGCTTTACTTTTTCTGCTACTCTTCGGCTTACAGCCCGGAAAAACTCGTCATTATACAAAAAGAGTAGTGTAGTTACATTTTGGAGAGTGCCAAATATCTATTCTTTTTGGGATATTGCCTCGTATTTCGTTTTTCATAACATTTATGAAATTTTCTGAAAAGTTCTCAAATACTTTTAGAATGGGTTAGCGTGTATAAATAACCTAAGGTGAATATAAGATGGAAAAAGCGACAAAGACGAAAGAGGATGTATTGGGCGTAGTAGAAAAGCAAGGGATAAAGTTCGTGCGGCTGTGGTTCACGGACATCTTGGGTCAGTTGAAGAGCTTTGCAATCACGCCAAAAGAGTTGGAAGGTGCGTTTGACGAGGGCATGGGTTTTGACGGTTCCTCGATAAAGGGCTTTGCAAGGATTGACGAGAGTGATATGCTCGCGAAACCCGATCCCGCTACATTCAGGATTGTGCCGTGGCGGCCAAAGGAGCATGCAGTTGCGAGGATGTTCTGTGACATTCTACAGCCAGACGGAAGTCCTTACGAGGGCGACCCGAGATACGTACTGAAAAGGAATCTGAAGCAGTTGGAAGAGAAAGGCCACACATTCTATGTCGGTCCGGAACTGGAGTATTTCTACTTCCGGGACGATAAGAATACCGAAGTCCTGGATGAAGGTGGATACTTTGACCTGACGACACTGGATGCGGGAAGCGACTTACGAAGGGATACAATTTTAACACTGGAGGAAATGGGGATAGATGTGGAGTACAGCCATCATGAAGTTGCACCTTCACAGCACGAGATAGACCTTCGTTATAAAGATGCGCTTACTATGGCTGACCAGGTGATGTCATATCGGATTGTAGTAAAGGAAATTGCGCAGCGCTACGGATATTATGCCACGTTCATGCCGAAACCCATCTTTGGGGTGAATGGCTCAGGCATGCACGTGCATCAATCGTTGTTTAAAGGGGATAGAAATACGTTCTTCGACCCGAATGACGAATACCATCTCTCTGAGGCGGGTAGGGGTTATATCGCGGGATTGCTAAGACACGCACCCGAGATAACTTCGGTTGCTAATCAATGGGTAAACTCATATAAGCGCCTGGTACCGGGATATGAAGCACCGGTTTACATCTCCTGGGCACGCCGCAACCGCTCTACGCTTGTAAGGGTGCCGATGTATAAGCCAGGTAAAGAGAATGCGACACGAGTGGAATTCCGCAGTGCCGATCCGGCATGCAACCCGTACTTAACATTTTCTGTGATGCTTGCGGCCGGCTTAGCGGGAATAAAAAACAAGTATGAATTGAGACCCCCAACGGAGAAGGACGTTTATCTGCTGAATGCAGAGGAAAAGGCAAAGGAAGGAATAACCTCGCTGCCCGGTAGTTTAATCGAGGCAGTTGGACTGACAGAGGAGAGCGAACTGGTCCGAGAAGCTTTAGGTGACCATGTCTTCAACAACTTCATCACATCAAAGAAGGTAGAGTGGGACAATTATCGTGTGAACGTCACGGAATGGGAGTTGGAGGCGTATTTGGGTGTGTTGTGAGTAGGATCAAAGAACATATTTTTTAAAATCTTGGGGATGTGCATGGCCGAAACAGTAAAAACACGGATAGAAGAACTAGTAGGAGATGAAGCAAGAGTGATATGTGGTGATTTCGAGCGTGAGCTATATAGCATGGACATAGGTGAAGTACCTTTCGCAAAGCGACTTTTTGAGACTACACCAGAACTTGTAATCATGCCTAAAAGCGTGGATGCAGTCAAGAAAATCGTTCGATTCGCAAACGATGATAAAGTAGCTTTATTCCCTCGGGGGTCTGCTTCTTCAGGGCTTGGTGGCGTGGTTCCCACGGTAAAAGGCATCGTTCTTGACTTGTCATCCTTAAATGATATTGTTGAAGTGAATAGGGAAAAGGAGACAGTAAAAGTTCAAACAGGTCTCCGATGGTCGGCCCTCGATGATTTTTTGTGCTCTGAGACTCTAGCACTCAGAGCCTACCCCTCAAGCTTCTTTTCCTCTGTTGGTGGCTGGATTGCTACGGGCGGATACGGCATCGGTAGCTACCGGTTCGGACATCTAAAAGATCAGATAGAATCAATCGAAGTGATGTTCCCGTCGGGCGAAGTGAAAACCATCAAGTCAAAGGAAGAGGAGTTCGCACGATTCTTTGGTACAGAAGGGCAGTTTGGTATAGTTCTGAGTGCTGTCTTGAAACTGAGGAAGAAGCCGGAAAAATCACTTCCGCATCTGATTTACCTGGAAAGTACCGAAGATGCTTTTGTGTTCATAACGGGGCTAATAAACGCAAAACTCAAACCCAACCACATAAAATATATGGATGCTTCACATCTCAAAGAGCTAAACACCTTTCTGGGTGAGCATTTGTTCCGGCTGAAAGATGCGGTATTAGTGGAGTTTGAAGAAGAGGAAGAGGCAACGAAATTTCGGGAGTTCGCAGAAGGCCGAGGTATTCTTGCAGATGATTATCTCTCAAATTACCTCTGGCACGAACGGCTATTCCCTATGAAGAAGAGAAGTGGTAAGCCAACCCCGTTGGCTTGTGAAATGGTTATCCCCATAGAAAATGCGGTTTCGTATCTCAAAGCGGCAGAAATAATATTAAAACGAGGTGGTGTGGATGTAGAAGTAGAATCGCATATTGTGGGAAAAGACCATGCACTACTGATGTTGACATACATGTCTGACGTAAGAGAGCCAAAGACCTACCTTGCCAACATGACACTTATCCCGGTGCTTACGAGACTTGGGCTAAAGTTTGGCGGTGTTCCATACGGTATCGGCATCTGGAATACGCCCTTTATAAGAGCTAAATATGACACGAAGACGCTAGAACTCTATCGGGCGTATAAGAAAGAGGTTGACCCAGATAACATTCTCAATCCGAACAAATTCTTCGCGGTGAAGACGAAAATGGCGAATATACCCGGTATAATGTTTAAACCGCGCATCTTCAGACCACTAATACGTATTTCCGCTACGGTTACCCCGATTCTTGGTAAACGCGCATCGTCCAAGGGTAGTCTTAAAGAAGAATCAGTACTTGAGAAGATAGTATATTCATGTATCAAATGCGGAAGTTGTACCGCTGTCTGCCCTGCATATCTTGTTACCAATGAGGAATCAGTGACTCCCAAGAACAAGCTGTATCTCGCAAAAAAACTGCTCGCTGGAGACGCGATATCGAAGACCGATTCTGACAAGATCTTTTTATGCACTCATTGCGAGATGTGTAGAGCTGTCTGTCAGAATGATTTAGATCTTGTCACCGCATGGACAGAGCTGGAGAAGCTGCTTGAAGCCGAATTTGGCACGCCTGAAGAAGCAATACGGGATTTCGTGTCGACAATGGAATCAAGTGAAGATTACTGGAGGTTTGTATATAAACCTTTCTTTCAAAAAGAAAGCTTTACCAAAGAAACAGTTAACACGGACATTTTGAGCTTTTACGGAGGTTAACATGCCCCAAAAATATAGTATCGAAGTGATACCGACACCACCACGGCATACACCAATTGGTAAGTTTGAGATAGAGCGGGGCGCGGATTGCATAAATTGTGGAAGATGCGCAATAGTATGCATCTACGAAGTCCATAAAAGGCAGGAAGAGGACCTGCGATGTATGGCAGAGCCTGTTGTGTATCGCTGCAAAGGCTGTTTCTCCTGTATCCAGGAATGTCCGAGAGCGACGTTGACTATCCGTGAGGGAACGGATTATTCGCGTCTCGGTGATTCTTACTGGACTCCGGAGATAATCAGTAAGAACTGGTATCAAGCAGAGACCGGTAAGATTCCCGTATCCGGTGCGGGCTATCGTGGGCCTTTCTCCGGTGAAGGGTTCGATTCGATGTGGACCGATATGTCTGAGATCGTAAGACCTACGAGGGATGGGATTCATGGTAGGGAGTACATCAGTACCACGGTGGAAATCGGGAGAAAGTTACCGGCAATCAAATTTGATAGTCATGGTGAAATCGTATCGCATATTCCGCCTACAATAAACGTACCATTACCGATAATCTTTGATACACTCCCGTTTGGGGCCGCGAAGCATATTGATCAAACTCTCCTAACTTTTGATAAGAACGTATATAAAGCAATGGCAATGGCTGCTTCTTATCTGGGCACTTTTATGATTGTAGATGCTAGAGAAGGGTTTATGGAGGCGGGGCAAAAGGCAAAAGGCGAGAGGCTAGAGGCGAGAGGCGAAAAACGGCAATGTATACCCTACATCTCTCAGCCCACACTACATGGCTGTGACGCAGATTGGATTAATGCATGTAAAATGGTGGAATTGGAATATGAAGAAGACGTTATGAGTGTGGTAAACGAGGTAAAGACACTAAATCCTGGGACTACTATCTCTGTAAGAGTTCCTTTTGGTGATAATGTAGCGGGAATCGTGGAGGAATTGACTTATGCAGGCATAGAAGTCATTCATCTTTATGCGGACCTTAATGGAAAGGCGGTTAATCAAACACGCAAAAAAAGTTTGTTGATACCTGATATGACTCATAAAGTTCACAGACATCTGGTAGACCTCAAGATTCGAGATGATGTTACGCTCATTGTAAGTGGCGGTATTGCAATGGCAGAGCATGTAGCGAAAGCAATAATATGTGGTGCCGATTTGACTGCTATAGACCTGCCGCTTCTTTTCGCTCTTGAATGCAGATATTGTAAAGACTGCCAAGAGGATTTAGCGTGTCCCGTAGAGCTAAAAGAGGTAAATCCCGAATGGGGTGCACAGCGCATAATAAATCTTATCGGTGCATGGAGGAACCAGCTTCTTGAAATCTTAGGCGCTATGGGGTTACGAGAAGTAAGGAGGCTCCGAGGTGAAGTAGGTAGGGCGATATTCGTAGAGGAGATAGAGAAAGATACGTTTGACACGGTTTTTGCGAGAGAGGTGTCACACGATGCCAACGATTAAAAATGTACCCTCAAGATTCCCGAATGAGATATGTGAGATAGAAGTACAGAGGGACATTTCTAAATGCATAAGCTGCGGCACATGCGCCAAATTATGCCCGTTTGGAGTCCATGAGCGTAAAACAGGCTATAATCGGGTTTCAAAACCGTTGAGTTACCGCTGTATAGGCACTTCATGCGAAGATAAATCGTTTTACTGCGTTAATCACTGCCCTCGAGGAGCGCTTTCTTTAGGTGTAAGTTCTGAATACCGTACGATAGGCGATTATCGCTGGACTCGAGACCTTATAATCGGCACATGGGAGCAGGCAGAGACGGGGATACCGCTTAAAGGGCAAAGATACGAGATTGGTAACTCGGGCGGTGGGTTCGATCGTATTTCATTCAATTTCCCTTCTCCCTTATCCGCTCTCTCTTCTGATGATACGGATATAAGCACTGAGATAGACCTGAATAAGAGGGAAGGTAAGAAGATCAGTATTAAGGTGCCGTTCTATGGTGGCGGGATGTCTTTTGGCTCTATCAGTCTCTCAGTAATGCTTGCAAAAGCAAAAGCGGCAAGAGCTTGGGGGACATTTACATGCACGGGTGAGGGCGGTTACCCGGAAGCATTAAAGGAATACGATGATAACGTGATTACACAGGTTGCAACCGGGTTATTTGGTGTGATGGAAGATACCATTCAACGAGTAAAGATTGTTGAATTCAAGTATGCACAAGGAGCAAAACCGGGTCTTGGCGGGCATTTGCTGGGCGATAAAGTAACAGTAGAAGTTGCACGTATGCGAGAAGCGGTAGAAGGTAGCAGTCTGTTCTCACCCTTTCCGTTTCATAGTGTATATTCGGTGGAAGACCATAAAAAACATCTGGATTGGATAAAGGAGCTAAATCCTGACGCTATTGTCTCGGTAAAGGTTTCCACGCCCACGGATGTGGATATGGTTGCAGTAGGCAGCTATTACGCAGGTGCAAATATCATCCATCTGGATGGCAGCTATGGCGGCACGGGCGCGGCACCAGACATTGCAAAGAAGAACATCGCGATGCCTATCGAGTATGCAATACCGAAGGTGCATGAGTTCCTTAAACGGGAGGGTATACGAGATACGATGACGATTATCGCAAGTGGAGGTATAAGAACAGCTCATGATGCGTTAAAGGCGATTGCGCTGGGTGCAGATGGTGTGGTTATCGGCACTGTCGAACTTGTTGCACTGGGTTGTGTACGGTGCGGTAATTGTGAATCCGGTAGGGGATGTCCAAGGGGGATTGCAAGCACGGACCCGGAACTTTCTAAGGCTATTGATCTGGAATGGGGTGCTCAACGTCTGATTAATCTGTATGCTGCGTGGAGAAGCGAGATTGTGGATGTGCTTAAAAGGTTCGGGATGAAGAGTATAAAGGAGTTGGTTGGGAGGTATGATTGTTTGTGTTATTTGGATGATGGTGCTTGATAAAGAGCGGTGAATTTCGCTTTGTGTGTATCTGAAGACCGTCAAAGGCAGATTTGGGCGAAGGTGCAAAGCACCGAAGCCAGATAGGTCATGTTATCTGCCGTTGGATCATTTGCCCCATTTATTTAGGAAATATCCAAAAGACCTATTCCTTCTTTTCGCTATTTCTACATCATAGTTTTCCAGAATATTTCGCATAAATTCTATTCGTGCCATATTTTTAGGAATTAGCCGATTGAAATCTTCTTTGGTAATGCGGTTTGCGGTTCTAATCTTTTTACGGATGCCCACTTTTATAGCAGTATTTTCATCCAGTCCAGCGAGATACCAGCTTTCTATTTCTTTAACCACAACGATGATCTTATCATCTGCTATTTGCTTAAATTTGCCCGTTATTTTCTCTTTTTCGGCGGTTATACAGGGAGAATCATTAATGTCTCTGGCAAAAATATAATCTGCTTTCATCGAGTTAATGGAGTTAACTAGAGCTACTATTTTTTCCTGTTTTCGTTTTGAATATTTCCAAATTTTTATCGTTGAATATCTTTCTTGAAGAAGTGACTTCACAATCTTCTCAAAAAAGCGCTCATCATCGTTACCTTCAAGAAGAATGAATAGATGCTTATAAGACATATCTACCACTCTAACAAATTTTGTACATAAAGTTCCTCAATACCCATCTTATTTTCGAGGAAAATTTTCACTTCCTCTTTTTTCGCTGGTCTTGAGATTTGAGTAAAACCGTTATCATCTCGATGAACGAGTACAATATTCTCTATGTCTGTATATCTTACCACTTCGGGATTATGCGTAGTGACGATAATCTGTTTTTTCCGCCTTTCTGAAACATCTTTCATCATCTCTATTACTTTTGAAATAATGTAGGGATGAATATTCCTTTCGGGCTCTTCAATTATAATTAAGGGCTTCTCCTCAAAATAAAGGGCAATAATCAAAGCGGTTATGTTTATTGTGCCATCAGAAAGAAGGGGAGCAGGCAAGAACTTCTTTCCAGAATAAACTTCTTTTAAACTGGCGAGCAAGGATTTATCTGCCAATTTCTCTACTGTAATGTCTTCTATAAATGGTAAGATGTCTTTTATCAGACTAGAAAGCCTTTCCCTCTTTTTCTTGTTTTCCAGAATATTTTTTAAGACGATTGCTAAATTGCTACCATCTGGCTCGAGTTCGGTTTTTCCGGTAATCAAAGTAGCTTTTTTTGATAATTTCGGGTCAAGATCATATATTGAAATAGCACGGAAAAAATCACTTATTCCAAAAGATATGGGTGGTAGAAGCGGGAAAAATATAGGAGCCCCTATGAATAATTCCTTAAGAGATAATTTTCCTTCTAAAAATTCTTTTTTAGAAAAAGAAGGTAGGATTAGGTCATCCTTCGTTATTGATCCGTCCACGGATTTTAAGTCAGATTTGACCCGTCCTTTATCATTAATAAAAATAATTTCGCCTTCTCCTATTTTTTCCTTTTCGCTTATTTTTCGCTCTTTCTTTTCTAATCTTGCTTCTACAAAATCACAGTTGGCTACCAACCTTTCATCCGCAACTTTGTACCCCCTTCCACTTTTATTAAATTGGATGCTGAACTTATACGTGAATTCATGAGCAGAAATACGGATCAACCTTTCATCATCTTCTTTCCCAAATCCAAGTGATTTAACGGGCTTGTCTTTGGAGTCAATATGTAATTCTACGGAAAGATTTTTAGAAACACCTATATTTATATTCCTGATATAGTCCACACCACCTTGCATAGAAATTGCATTATCCAAACCATTCTCTACTATATCTTTAAGGAATTGGAGAATGTTTATGAAATTGGATTTCCCAGAAGCATTTGCGCCTATCAGAACGTTAAATTTTCCGACTTCTATCTCTACTTCCTCAAAGCTTTTGAAATTGGAAACGATGATTTTTTTTATTTGCATTTCTTCACCTCAGAGCTATTGTTTATTTCTTTATAAACTTTATAATTTCAGATAGTTTCTTTTCATATCTAAAGACTTACCAACTCAAATTATTTGATGGCTTTTAGTATGTTTCCAGAACTATTGGTCATCAATCCACCGATAAAAATTGTAAATCTGCTC
>QENH01000185.1 GCA_003336485.1 Candidatus Methanophagales archaeon | reverse complement strand
AGACCCGACTAATAGGGGATTGAAACAACACTTCTCTCACCACAGAAAGCGGCGCATCCAGACATAAGTGTAAAAGTAAGACCCGACTAATAGGGGATTGAAACTCTTTGTTTATTTCTAATATGGGCGGTGTCAGCCGAAGTGTAAAAGTAAGACCCGACTAATAGGGGATTGAAACTTCTGCCTTTATGATCTATTCCATAGGTCATTCTTCCGAGTGTAAAAGTAAGACCCGACTAATAGGGGATTGAAACATCAAACCTTTTAGAAAAAGGTTTAATCCAAAAACAATTACAAGGTTTTTGCGCAGCAAAAAAATGTTTCTTTGATCAAGCTTTCTTTATGAAAGAAAGGTTGTTGGTGAAGATTCATTAATTAGAAAGAAGGTTTTTACATGTAGCAGAGATATGTCGACTTATATGACCTCCCAGGGCTTACGTATTCTCCGAGCTAATAAATCTCGAGCGCCGTGTATAACAGTAAGAATTAAAATTCACTCAAGCTTCATAGAGAAAGAAGACTCGTTTTAACTTCATTACGAGAGATAACATGCCCCTCATCAGCAGCTTTCAACGCAACTGCTAACTTCTTCTTAAGATACAGTTCATACATGATGTCATCCCAAGTTGCATGGTTAGGCAATCGGTCAATGAGCTTCTTTGCTTCTCCTTTAGCGATACTCATAGCATTTAAAAAAAAATCAGCCCCAAATTTATTTTTAGACCGAGAATAAAAAACATAAGCATCTTCTTTATTATAGGCAGTTATTATTTTGAGGTTTGTAGGCGATGCAAAAAATCGATTTGAAACGGAGATAAAAAGGACAATGAAACTGGCTAAATACCGATTCGATATAATACCCAGGAGTGAGCTTATCCTCCCGACTTACAAAGGCTCCACCTTCCGCGGCGGCTTTGGCCACGCCTTCAAACGGGCAGTGTGTGTAGATAGAGACGGCGAATGTGCGAAATGCAAATTACAGCACAAATGCGTCTATTCATACGTTTTCGAAACCGCTATTCCAGAGACAGAAGCGCGAAACACACAAGTACCTCACCCGTTCGTTATCGAGCCGCCATTAGAAGAACGGCAACGCTATGGGACAGATGATACATTATCCTTCCAGCTCATCCTCGTTTGTCGTGCTATAGACTATATCCCCTATTTCATCTTCGCATTTGAAGAGCTGGGTCGAATAGGCTTAGGGAGAAACAGGGGTATTTATAAGCTTGAGAAGGTGGTTAGTACAAATGAAGCAGTTATCTACGATGGTAAATCACACATTAGAGACGACACCCAGGTGATTGATTTCGCTCAACTGCTCCGGGATATATCACCTCTCAATTACCACCGGATCACTTTAAGGTTTTTCACCCCCACGAGGATAAAATACCATGGCAAACTTATCAAGGATCTAGATTTCGAGCTCCTGATGCGAAATCTATTGAGACGGCTATCGTGGCTCGTAGAGGTTCACTGTGAAGAGAAATGGGACCTAAACTGGAAAGAACTACTCAAGAGGGCACATGAGCGTGTCAAAACCGTACGTTCTGATTTGCAGTGGCATGATTGGGAACGCTACTCGCAGCGACAGGCGAAGAAGCTAAAAATGGGCGGGTTCTTGGGCGATATAACCTTTGAAGGTGATTTAGCTGAGTTCCTACCAGTCATAAAACTGGGCGAATACCTGCATGTCGGCAAAGGAACTGTTTATGGAATGGGGAAATATGAAATAATATGAAAAAGATACTCGTCCTTTCGGTTGGGAGTTCTGCGGAACCCATAGTGAAAGCGATAAGGAATTATAAGCCAGATTTTGTCTATTTCTTCTGCTCTTCGGGACCTAAGGGCAGTGAAGTGACCATAGCCAGTCCAGGCGACCCATGTGGCGATAAGAGGCAAAGTAAGTGCCCTGAATGTGGACATGAATATTATCCGGGCGACCCAAAAGGAAAAGCAATTGTATTCCAAACAGGATTGGAGAAAGACCAGTATGAAATAGTGACTATAAGTGACCCGGACGATTTAAACGGCAGCTACCAGAAGCTTCTTAGCTTGGTAGAAACGATAAATGCGAAATACGGGGATTGCCATGTAATCGCTAATTATACCGGAGGTACGAAGACCATGTCAGTAGCCATGGCATTGGTGGGTATTATGACACAGCAGTGGGACCTCTCTTTGAATATCGGTCCCCGAGTGGATTTGATTCGTGTAAGGGCGGGGGATGTGCCGGTGGTAATAGATAAATGGCAGCTATTTTATCAAAGTCAATTAGAATCCATCGGGCGATTACTAGACCACTACTACTACGCCTATGTCGCTCGTTCCATTTCTGAGATGCTGCTTCAACCTTTGGATAAATCGTTACAAGATAAATTAATAGTGTTGAGGACGATATGTGAAGCATTTGACCTCTGGGATAAATTCCAACACCAGAAGGCATTGGAACTACTTGAGCCCTTTGGCTCCCTGTTCGCGCACTATCTCATCAACGTAAGAAAGATGCTTGGACAGGCTAGAGCTACTGGCTATGAGCAAGTTGCTGACCTATTAAACAATGCGGATCGAAGAGCTGCTCAGGAATGCTATGACGATGCCATTGCCCGGCTATATCGGGCGACAGAACTTTTTGCGCAAGTCCGGTTGGAAAAAGAGTATGGCTATAACTCAAGTGATCTGAAATTAGAGCAACTTCCTGACGATCTCCAGAAGGTGTATGGCGGGTGTGTCAGGGGAAATAAGCTAATTCTTGGTTTACGAGATGATTATGAGCTGCTGTTGAAATTGGGTGACCCAGTAGGGAAAAAATATGAAGAAAGAAAAGGCAGGATGATTGATGCTATAAAGCGGCGGAACTACTCTATCTCTGCTCATGGTCTTACACCTCTAGTAGAGGAGGACTATCTCTATGTAAAAGATAAATTGGAGGGGATTATATTGGATGCTGCTAACGAGATAGGGTTAAACCTAGAGATGGATCAGCTCCCAGGGCGAGAGATTTTGCAATAAAACAATTTTGCTTCGCAAAATTGGTACGAAAAAAACGTTCTTTTTGAACGCAAATGTTTTTATATTGACCGGGTTAATACAATTATAAGTGATAGGTATGACAGACCTAGTTGTTAAAATACCAGAAAAATTGAAGGCACGGATGTCTAAAATATCATGGATTGATTGGTCTTCGGTAGCAACAAAAGCCATTTCTGAAAGAATGGAAGACATAGAAGCGCTTGAAATAAGAAGGAAAGTTGCTGAAATCACAGAAATTGCAGTTGATGATGATAGAGCGGTTAAGGAATCTGTATGCGAAGCGGTAGTTAAATCTGTAGAAGAGACCACTAAATCCGGTAAAAAGCTAATGACCATCGAAGAAGTGGATGAATTAATGGGGCTATAATGTCTTTCAAATTCATCATTTTAAGAATCTTAGAAGTGGTATGAGTGATTACAAGCGAGTTCATATCGGAAATTTTGTCCTATTTTTCAAGATAGAAAAGGAGGTTCTCATTTTCGACCGCCTTGTTCATCACGACAAAGCTTATTGATATGTTCTCTGGAGTTAATGTTACATTAGAGATAAGGCAACGGCTGTGGGCAAAAATCGCACACTGAGCAGGATGAATGATCAAAAGCTCTGGGAAAAGGTATGCAGTTATCAGAACCTCCGGTTGGCATGGCATAAAGTAAAAGAGAAAAGGGGTGGTCCCGGAGTTGACCAGATGACGTTGGACGAATTTGAGCAAAACCTTGATGATAATTTAAACACTTTGCGAGACCTACTTGTGACCGGCGATTATAAGCCGCTTCCGGTAGTGCGAATCTACAAAGACAAGGGCAATGGCACTAAGCGGTCTATTGGAATTCCTGTGGTCAGAGATAAAGTAGTGCAGCAAGCTCTGCTCTTGGTACTATCACCGATTTTCGAGTCTGAATTCCTTGATTGTAGTTTCGCTTACCGCCCTGGCAGATCAGCGCTAAACGCAATTGATATGCTCGTAGCTCTTATTAAAAAGGGCTATAAGTGGGTTCTTGATGGTGACATCGAGAACTTCTTTGATTCCATTGACCATGATTTACTCATCAGCTTCGTTGCCGAAGATGTTGCCGATACTAGGGTACTGAAGCTGATAGAGGCGCTACTAAATGCAAGCGTCTTCGATAATATGAGCATCCATGAAGAATATCTGGGAATCACGCAGGGCAGCGTAATCTCGCCGCTATTCGCCAATATCTTCTTACACCGCTTTGACCAGGCAATAACGGCAAAAGGCTACCACCTCATCCGGTACGCGGACGATTTCGTAGTACTGGAAGAGACACAGGAAAAATAGGCAATGCATTAGCTGATACCGCGGCTACGTTACGGGCACTAAAGCTTAATCTGAATGAGAAGAAGACCAAGCTCATCCCAATCCGAGAAGGTTTTATATTTTTGGGTTATTACATTGACGCTAACGGTAAAGGACCAAGTAAAAAAGCCATTGGCGCTATCAGCCAAAAGCTGCATGAGATTGCACAAGCAGCTACAAGAAAAAACATCAGTGATCGAATCGAAGATTTGAAACAGAGCATAAGAGGTTGGACTAGCTATTTCCATACCTGTCGCGGTATAGAACCGGAAAACCTAATTGCTTTAATCGCTCTGATAGAGATGAGCCTGGAACTTGACGATGAAGATAATGCTAAGAAACTGCTCAGTAAGCGAAAGGATTTTACTATTGATCATGCAGATATTTGGTATCGGTTGGGGCATCTGGCACAGACCTTAGGGCTGAGAGAAGAAGCGTTAGATAATTTTTCCCATGCTTTAGCACTCGTGCCAGACCATTTCCAGGCAAAAGAGTCCCTGAAACAGTTACAGTTGGTGGATGAGAATGTTTATGCCTCTATTGAACGATTGAAAAAGCTCATTCACTTCTGTCCCGAGTTAGCACAACCCTATCGCGACTTAGCTTTTTGCTATGCGGAACTTGGAGAATATGGTCTGGCCCAGGAATCATACAAAAAAGCAGAAAAGTTGGACCTGCACGTAGAACCAGAAGAGCAGCCCATAACTGCACTTCCCACACCGGCAGAGCCACCGCAGCCGCTAATCTTTTCTGAAGACGAGGTGTCCCTATTCGCCTCTCTGTTCCGAGGGAGGGTAGACTTTTTCGCATACCAATGGGTAGATGAGAAAGGAAGAAGAGGTTTTTATCCGGTAAACCGATCCTTAAGCGCGGAAGAGCTAAGAAATCACCTTGAAGGTAGAAAGACCCTAGGGTTATATCTGCTGGATGATGAGGATCGTGTTTCTCTCGCGGTCATTGACATAGATATAAGCCAAAAAGCACTTCTGGAATACGCAAAGGATGAGCAGGAATCTAAAAAGCTTCATCTGCTTACACATCACGATGCTATTCGGATAGCTTCGGTATGTGACGATCTGAAACTCCCCGTGCTCATCGAAGATAGTGGCTACAAAGGACGTCATCTCTGGTTCTTCTTTGATAGCCCAGTAGCAGCTAAATTAGCACGAAGTTTACTCAAATTTATCGCCGAAAGAGCGGGTAAGCCCAGTAGCGGAATACACTGGGAGATATTCCCCAATTACGATAAATTGAAAGGAAAAGGTTATGGGCCACTGATTAAACTGCCTCTGGGCATCCATAAAAGAACGAACAGGAGGTGCATATTCCTCGATCGAGAAGGTAATCCGTTGCCTGAGCAGATGGTTGCACTTTCTCAGGTTAGTCATATAAGTCAGCAGAAAGTGGAGGAAATACTCTTAACATATCGCGTTAAATCTCGTGCTGCACCAAAAAAGAAGGCGGTAGAATCACCGTTAGTACAAAGTGTGCTCGCCGGCTGTAACGTGATAAGACATCTGGTGAACAAAGCTAAGGAAACACATTATCTCAATAATTCTGAGCGAGTTACATTGCTTTACACCTTTGGGCATCTAGGGCAAGAGGGGAAAGATTTCCTGCATAAGGTGATAAGCAACTGCATCAATTATGACTATCAGTATACCGAGAAGAAGATAAGGAAGATGAAGTCGTTCCCAATCAGTTGTCCAAAGATAAGGGAGAAACACGAAGACATAGCCCTGGATTTGGGCTGCAATTGCGTTTTTAAAGTCCCGCTTGGAGGTTATCCGTCGCCTCTGCTTCATGCTCTTAAGCAGCCAAAAGTATGGCCGCCAGAATCACTTACTGTGGAAAGCACTGTCGCTCGAGAGGATAATGTTATTCCCGAAGATATAAATACGAAGTTAAAGAGCTATATCGAGCTAAGGAAGCAGTTAACCGGGGTTGAGAAGAGCATAGAACGCATCGAAGCAGACATGGGTTCTTATTTCGACAAGGCTGGAACAGATAGCATAACTACCGTATATGGCGTTCTTGAGAGAAGGAAAAAAGCCGGTAATAAATGTGAGTGGGTGATTAAGCTCTGAATATGTCTACACTATATCTGACCGAGCAAGGCTCGAAGCTGAGGAAGACGTCGCAAAGGCTTGTAGTGGAGAAGGGTGGTACCACCCTACTTGAGGTGCCTGCTTTTGATATAGACAGGGTACTCATATTTGGCGCCGTACAGCTCAGCACACAGGCTATCAGCTTTCTTCTGAATAGCGGCATAGACGTGAGCTTCCTATCTGTACATGGCCGGCTTAAAGGTAAGCTAACTCCTGTAGAGTCAAAGAATGTCTTCTTGCGGTTAGCCCAATATGATCGTTATAAGGATGATGAGTTCAAGCTAATGATAGCGAAAAGTATTGTTGTGACAAAACAGAAGAACCTGCGCACTCTTATCCTGCGCTATCAGAGGAATCATCCCGAGATAGATTTCGTATCTGAGTTGGACACAATTACAAATGCTCTCGCTTCTATTCCTAATAAGAAAACAATATCCTCTATTATGGGTCTGGAAGGAGCAAGCACTGGCGCTTACTATCGCTGCTTTGCTAAGATGCTATCGCATAATTTCGCGTTTGAAAAGCGGACCAGGCATCCGCCTTTAGATCCCACGAATGCGTTATTAAGCCTTGGTTATGTCCTCATCACCAACGAAATAGCGGCTTTAGTTGAGTCCACAGGTTTCGATCCGTTTATTGGCTTCCTGCATGGGTTGAGATATGGCCGGCAATCGCTTCCCTTGGACCTGGTAGAGGAATTCCGTTACCCTGTAATTGACGGACTTGTTCTGACATTGATAAATAAAGAGAGTATTAAAGAAACCGATTTCCATAACGAAAGCAACGGTGCTGTTTTATTGAACAAAGACTCATTTAGGCGATTCCTTAACCACTATGAAGAGCGTATGGAAAAGCCATTTAAGGTAAAAGATACTTACACCAGCTATCGTAAGCTTTTCCGCATGCAAGTGGAGCATTTGGAGCACGCGGTGATTAATAGGGGGCTATATCAGCCGTTTTTGGTGCGCTAAACGGGGAGAATCTCTTAGGAGAGGGGAGAGGGGAGGAAGGGGAAGGGTGCTAAATGAGGTATGTAGTAATTTCGTATGACATTTCGGATGATAGAACGCGGCGTAGAGTAGCGAATGTGCTCGCGGACTACGGCAAGCGGGTGCAGTATAGCGTTTTCGAGTGCCGTGTTGATGCAAAGACGCTCGAGAAGATTATTACCTTGCTGAAGCCGTTCGCAGAAGGTAATGATAGCATAAGGGTCTATCAACTTTGTAACGCTTGTGTGAAGAAAGTGGTCTTGTTAGGATGGGGTGAGCTAACTGAAGTGGCTAAGTTTCATCTGGTGTGACGGCCAAAAACCAAAAGTATATATTAAATAGCGAAACCGGGGAAATGTGAGATGTTTTGTGCTGAATCCTGTTTCACGCTCTGAGAGAGCTCCAAATGTTGGCGATTATCTCCAAGAGTGTGAAATACCCGGGAGATTATCGCAAAGCTACGGACTGCTGTGAGGGCGCAAAAAATGAAAACTTTCGTTCTCACAATTTTTCGTATTTTTCGGTATGCCTAATCTTATGGTGGTGAAATGGAGATTATCGCCAATCGTTAATTTTCGAAATCTTTTTATATACGTATAAGTTATGTCATCTCTGTAAATGGAAAATAGAAGTGGCGAAGCGCTTCTTCTATCTCGGCGGAGAGGGCTGGAAAGACGGGGTGTAAAAGTGAGACCCGACTAATAGGGGATTGAAACTTTTTTTATGTTGTTTAACCCTTCTTTTTCTTGGAACATGTGTAAAAGTGAGACCCGACTAATAGGGGATTGAAACTTACTGCCCCCATCGTTTCCAATTGCAATCCAACGCGTGTAAAAGTGAGACCCGACTAATAGGGGATTGAAACAAATTCTTTGTCCAGCATTCTGATATATATACAGAGGGTAGTGTAAAAGTGAGACCCGACTAATAGGGGATTGAAACAGTGCTACTACTGCGGACATTGCTATGTGAGACATTTTGTGTGTAAAAGTGAGACCCGACTAATAGGGGATTGAAACTCTCCCGAATATCCACAGTTCCAGCAATACCATTTTCCTGCGTGTAAAAGTGAGACCCGACTAATAGGGGATTGAAACTCAATATCTGTAATGATCCTTCTGTCGTTCAAAAGTTCCGCGTGGTGTAAAAGTGAGACCCGACTAATAGGGGATTGAAACATCAAACCTTTTAGAAAAAGGTTTAATCAAAAAAACAGTTTATTTTGGTGAAGTTACACTTCACCAAAAACGAATTACCATGTTTTTGCGCAGCAAAAATGTTTCTTTGGTCAAACTTTCTTTATGAAAGAAAAGTTGTTTGTGAAGAGTTTTTCTTCAGAAAGAATGTTTTGATAGATAATTTAGGGATTTCGAAATTATATCATTGTATATAATCTTTTCGGTAATTTGTGTTTAAGTTGCTAACAATAGGCGCCTAAAATAAGAAAACTTTATATATCTCCTCGCCCATATCTATTAATCGATCAAATATGCGAACCCCAATAGTGACGGAAGGGGAGGTATCAGTTTTTTTTTTAAAAAGAAGCATCGTGTCGTGACTTGGGAACAAGTAACTTCACACTTCGGTATTACGAGACAAGCACTCCAAAGGAAAATCAAGAAACATTCGCGCCTTACAAGCCTCAACCACAATCATCGATATCTTGCTCTCAAACAATTCATAGGAAATACCAATCGATATGGATTCTGGTCATACAAAGGAATTATATTTTCCATACATGGAAATACCGCAAAGACCATCCCTCATCTCATTAACACTAGTGATCGTGGTCTGTCCGCAAAACAGTTGGAACAAATCACCGCCGTGATGTGCAGGGGAATCCTCCTTAAACTTCTGAAACAGGGTGAAATCGCTCGTATTAAGGAAAGTTTTGATTACATCTATTTATCTCACATCCCAGAGATAAAACGTGCTCAATTAGAAAATAGAGGGCTTACATCTCAAGAACATTCGGTCGAAGTTAAAACACAAAAATCATCAGAAGTGCCAGAGGAGATTCATAGCGTCTTCGACAAAGATCGTGGAGCTTGCGCCTATCAGGAACAGAGCATTCCAAAAGAGAATTGAACGTCTTTGTAATTGGTTAACGGAAAAACCGGTAGAAGATATAGATGGCAAAAGATTAGTTTTTACGGTTGGAACCACATAATCTAATATTGCAAAAAAGGTACTATTTCAGAAATCCCTACAAATGGCCAGTACTTCCGCATTGGTTGATAAATATAATCAAAACAGAGGTACTGGAAAATGAAAAGGAAGCATGAAAAGGAAAGATTTCATAGACTGTCTTTTAAGACACGGGACCGGCAGTTCCAACAAGAAGCGATTGGGGGATTGAGCTGTTCACCACTGGAGGCAAAAGCACTTACCGCGATTGTTAAAGATATAAGTACAAGGCCTGTACTTAAGCACGACCGCCGATGACTTAAAATACCCTGTTATTACCGGCATGTCACAGGATTATAAAAGCTTTTCGACATATACTTCTACACCACTACCCAGCCATGTCTATAATCTCAATATCGAGCTCTTTACAGGTTTCTGATATTTTCTTCCACCGCTTCAGCAACTTTACCCTCCCGTACATTCCCGCGATAAATACAACATTCGATTCGTAATTGATAATACGTAATAGATCAAAGATTAAAAGCCCGGTGACGTTAGGTACAATTTTATACTAGCCCTTCTTTTATCGCATCTGCGAGCAATCTACCCGCTTGCTGCATTATTGGTCTATCCGGGCCCATATAGGCCACGCACTCGTTATCATGCATCTGCATCACCTTATCCTCAAGTGATTTCATATCCTTGCATGACATACCAACGATCTTCGGTCCAATCTTTGACGCCGTACCGCAAGGTGTATCCCTAATGACCTTCACCTCCTCGATGATCATGTTCTTCGCATTAACTCGCAGTTCGAATTTGGGCATACCAAAATGCACGGCAAAAGTATTAACTATCTCATTCTCGCTCGTATCCAGAGTACAAAGCGGTTCCGGGAATTCCACGTGTATGCCATTCTTGTTTAGCTCGTCCTCTATTGTATACCGCCCCTCGGGTATCAAGTTCGGGTCCTCAATAGGCCATATAACCGCCTTTGCGCCTGTTCTCGATGCTATTATCGGGACGAGGTCACCAGCCTTCGGGAGTATCCCAAGCACTAATAGTAGATCACACTCGAATAGTGGTATGTCTTCCGGCATGTCGCTCTCAGGATCGTCAAGCGATACGGACGCAACTTTGAGATCATAGAGTCCTACTATCCGATCTGCAAGCTCGCTCATAGCCAGATGGCCTGTTACCAGCTCGCCAAACGAGCCGTGATAGAGTATGTAGATTTGGTTATTCATATACTTACCTGCTCCAGCCAGCTCATATACTTATCCTCTTTTGCGTTTACAACGTCAAAGAACTTCTTCTGTATCCTGCTCGTCAGTTCCCCTCGCTTGCCTTCGCCTATTGTTACATCGTCTATCTCGCGTATTGGCGATACTTCTGCTGCAGTACCGGTGAAGAACGCCTCATCAGCAGATAGCAGTTCCTCCTTCGTTATTGGCTTCTCTACCACCTCATAGCCAATATCACGTGCAATAGTGATCACAGAATCACGAGTGATGCCGGGCAGAATAGCGGATTCCGCTTCCGGTGTATATATTACTGCATTTTTTACTGCAAATATATTCTCGCCCGGACCTTCAGCCACATAGCCGTTAATATCGAGCATTATCGCTTCGTCAACTCCTCTTTCTGTTGCTTCGAACACAGCCAACTGCGAATTCAGATAATGTCCTGTCGCCTTTGCAGTAACCGGCAATGTTTTTGGGTCTATTCTGCACCATGATGAGAATATACATCTTATACCGTTTTCTAACGCGTTTTCGCCAAGATAAGCACCCCACCGCCATGTTGCAATAGCGCAATCCACAGGATTGCCTGCTGGGTTCACACCCAGGTGATGGTACCCATAGAAAGCAATAGGTCTTATGTAACAAGCATCAAATCCATTTATACGAACGGTTTCCTTTATTGCGTCCGTCATGACATCCTTGGTATATGGTATTTCCATCTTATACAACGCCGCGGACCGATACATCCGGTCTACATGCTCCTTTAGCCTGAAGATGAATGAGCCTTTCTCCGTTGCATAACATCGTATACCCTCGAAAACGCCAGACCCATAATGCAAGCCATGCGCGAGAACATGCACTTGCGCGTCTTTCCAATCCACAAACACGCCATTGAACCATATTTTACCTTCTTCCGGAAGCTGTTCCACCATTTTTATCACCTTATCTACTAAATAAAAAAGTTAAATGTTTATTATTTATTATTCCTTTGCGTTTTTTGATTTTTTTTCTTGAAAAAAAGCATTTATTACAAAAAGAAGGGGGGGAAAGCCCCTTAAAAAGCTTTAGGTCGTACGTTAACCAATGCCTAGATCTCGTTATTCCTTCGCACATCAATCAGTTTGCGGTCTCATTTACTGCGAAAGCATCAATCAGCACAAGTTCTTCCATGAGATTCCCATTGATGTAGCGTTCTGATTTCGGGATCAAAATCATATTGTCCTCTTGGCTTATCCAGTACTTTTCCTGATGCGTTTGCGGCTGGTCAAATACGTCGAAACTGCAATTGAGTTCAAGTACTAGGCTAGGAACCGTACCATAAGGCACTGTCAAGTTCACTTCCTCTGTCACTGCGCCCGATATTACTGCAGTGGCGTTAATTGTGATTTTTGCACCTGTTTCATTGGCTATCACGCCTGTGACTTTAGTTGTATTCGTCCACGTTTTTCCTGCCCACAGCGGAAAATCTAGCATTACTATCTCCGGGTCAAAGGACAAATCCGCTAGTCCCGGTTCCGTCACTATCCGCCTCATGGTAACTGTTTTATTGCCAAGATCTACGTACATCTTAGTACCGCCGGTAGGTTTGCTTGTATTAATTACATAATATGTCGCATTGTCTATCACTTCGGTCGCAGTGAAAAAGTCGGTTGTTGCGTTCTGCCCGACGTTTGTGCATTCTCGGTCATAAGAGATGTTAGATATGAACGTCATTGCCGGGATCTCTGTTGGAACAGGTATCACGATTCTTTTCACTTCCAGCAAAAAACACACGGACTTGTTGTAGTTGCCTTTCATGTCTGTTGCATTGATAGTTAAATTGAATGACCCCTCAACGCTTGCGTTTGTGCTGTAGTTGTAGCTTGACCCTGTTATGTTGCCTTCGGTGAAGTTTCCGATAAGAGTCATTATAGTGCTTGCATTTCCGCCTAGCGGTGATAGATCTATCTTTACAAGGTCGATTGAACTGTTCATGCCGGCTACGTTAACTCGTAGCTCTGTAATATCCGTGTTCACCGCTATTACCGGCGGAGTGGCACTTGCATTTAGTACTATTACGTCGCTTCTGGTTCCTAACGTACTTGACATTACGGATACCGAAGACGTCAACACAAATATTAGTGCTGTCGCTATAACTGCGATCTTTACCCTACTCGCTTTTTTATCGTGCATTTTTTTCACCTTTTATTTCCTTCGACTCTTATACATTCATCTATTATTGTTAATAATATGAGTTTCGATTTTTTTTGCGTCGCAAAAAAGATCAAAATAAAGTTAGGGGGGTAAAAGAAAACCCCTAAACCTTTTTATGTTCTATCTATGCCAAAGGCACATCAGCTTGCGGTCACATTCACAGTAAACGTATCCAGTGGTTCCACATCGGTTTCCCAAGGTCGATGATAAACCATATTTATGGTTGCATTACCTGCACCGACAACCTCAAACGTGGCGATTTGCATACTGGGAGCACCCATAAGGTCAGATTCTGGTACATCTACTATTCCTCCGATTTGTTGCAGCACTTGCTCATTAAGCTCTTCTACTTCCCATGTATAACCTGTAGTTGGATTACCTTCCAGTGATACAACCAGGAATTCTCCGGTCGTAGCGTTGATCGCGGTATTGTTGTCACTCGCATTGAGGAATGTAGGTGGTATAACTTCTATCAGCTCGAGCTCTTCCACGAGGTTTCCATGGAGATAGCTTTGATATTTTGGAACCAAGAGCTTATTATTCTGCTTGCTCCTCCAGAACTTTCCCACATACGAGGTCGGCACTCCCGCTACATCATAACTGACATTATTTTCGAGTACTAGGCATCGGAATGTGCCAAGCGGTACTGATACTACATCCAGGGTTACCTTGCCAGCTACTACTGCTGTGGAGTTAATTTGAATCGCCGAGCCAGTTTCATTGACTATTATGCCGGTGACATTGGCTGTAGACGTCCACGTTTTTCCAACCCAAAGCGGGAAATCACGTCCCACAGACGCCGGATCAAACGTCAAATTCGATATTTCTCTTCCAAGTACTTCTCTCACTACCCGTTTCCTCAGGAAATCTTCATTCTCGTCATCCATACTAATGTACATTTTAGTAGTGTCTGTGGGTTTGCTTATGCTGACCACATAATATGACGCATTGTCTATCATTTCTGCAGAAGTAAACAGGCCAATAGTTGCATTCTTTCCGACATTCTCTGGTGTCATAGCATCTACGGTAATGTTACATATGTAAATCATTGGCGGAATCCAGGGTGAATATGGTGCTACGATAGTCACGCTATTCAGTTTGCATGGCGTACCACCATCAGCAAGGCTCTCTGCCCACCCTCCTGTTGCAGTTCGTTCTAGCGTTTTACCGTTTCCATCTGCGCCCCATGAAGCATTGTATGTTACGTTATCTATCTCAGCTCCAGTGCTGTTGCTCAGGACTATTGTGTCGCCCGGGTCGTTTTTTAGTCCCAGTGTCACATCTATTACGGAACCTGGTAACGCGCCATAATAGGCATCAAACGCTGTCTTATTCCTTGCAAGCACGACATAATCCCCCGGCTCCATTACCCTATCTGCTATTTGGTTTCCATCTATTGTCCAATCGCTAATGTTTATTGCATCAGCATCATTATTGTAAAGCTCGATCCACTCCATGTCCGAATCGTCACCTTGATCATTGCTTGGATTATACATAATCTCATTGATTTTTACGTCGCCTTGTGCACTTACCATTGCTGGCAGCATAGACATCAACACTAATATTGCCGTCGCCATTATAACCACCGTCTTTACTCTATTCTCTTTTTCATTCATTTTTTTCTTTTTTCACCTCCTAATTTTCCATCTATTTGTTAATTACATTAATTGGCTATATAAACCTAGAAGTTTTGATACAAAACTTCAAAATCTTATGAATACCGATCATTTGATTGCAACATCCTGTATGCATCAAGAAAAGATCTGTGGAAATCTGTGTAATCGTGTGGTTATAATATGCTACATCGCTGATAGATCGGGATTGAGCCATTTGCTAGCCTCTCTACGCTCAGTGGGAGCTTCACCCTTTTTCATTGTTTTCACATACTTCTGCAACGCATTCGCCATATATTTCGCAGCGAGACAAAATAGGCTGCTTTTGAGACCCTTAGCGCTATTGTATTCGTTCATTAGTTTTGGCGTGAGATTCAGATTGTGCTCTATGCAAACACCCAGAAGTTGCCAGTGCTCTGGCGTCATCTTCGCTATGGTAAATGTTTCCTCGCTATCCAACATGGAGCCACGCATGGAAACGAAGTTCAGCGGTACGATAATAGAAGAAGTCCCTTTTAAATCATCTACCAGTTCTATGCTTTTTATCACGTCATCTGTAGTTTCATCCGGAAGACCGTTAATCATTGTTGCTGCGTTAAACCAGTTATTATCATCGAGGATACCAAAGGCATGTGTGACAATCTCATGCCATTTCTCTGGCTCAGATGGCGCTGCTTTTCCGCACATGTGTTTCGCAATCAGTCTTCCACTCCCGGTCTCTATTCCTGTTTGCGCGCCTATCCAGTCACGGTCGAGCACGGAGTAGCATAATTCTGAGATGGCACTAAGAAGTTCGGGATCATGATAGACAGAGGCAAGAGATATATGGCTCGCACCAATACGCTCAATTCCTTTCACTGCGACAACACGCCGGAACAGGTTCAGAACACGTTCTTCGTCCGGTGCTATTCCTCGTGCGCCATAACGGAGGAGATCCTCAGAATGAAGGGATATTGCCGTCTGACCCGCATTTACATTTACCGCTACATCGCGTACGATATGTTCGAGAGACTTGAAGCGGAGCCGCTGCATGTTCGGAGTGCAGAAGGCACAGCCTCTTCCACAGCCTCTGCTTATTTCTACCAATCCATGGATAGTAGCACCCTTGATATTAGGGATCGCATCTGCGTCTGGATCTTTGCCTTTTATAGTCCGCGGAAGTTTCTCTCCTGCGAGTATGGCGGTGAACATTGCGGGGACGGTAATTTCACCCTCTCCCAGATGAACATAATCTATGTTCAGTTTGTCCATAATCGTCTCGTCAGTCAACTGCCATGCCGCTTTACCGCCTGCTACTACTATCTTCTCTCTCATCACCGGTTTTTTCATCAGTTCAAAGAACTTTATTCTGTTGTACGGCGGGCCGATGTCTAACATATCAACGAACTCCGAGGTCGGCGGATTGATACCCAGGAAATCGTGACCAGAAACGCCTATTATCTCCGTTTGGCGGCCCGCTACACGCTCCAAATTACGCGGATGCACTACTGCAACGTCATCATCGCCGAAGACTGTCGCTAAAGAAGCTTCCATGATCCGAAGTCCGGAATCGGCGAACAAAGCTCTACCGTTCTTACTCGGGACTGGCGGCGAGAAAACGGAGAAATAAAACCAGTCAGGAACAATACCACGAGGCATGCAGGTAGAGAACCCAACAAATATACCCCATCTGTATCTGCTCATCATCGTCTCATCGGCAGTCAATATGATCTTAGGGGATCTGTCACTTTTTCGTGATAATATTTTTTTTCCCATCTTTCTTCATTCCTCCTTTTTTAGCTCTGCTACACGTTCAACGCCCTTTAGATATGCAATTGCATATTCAACTTTATCCCTGAGCGGCTCGAGGTCTTTTATACCGTCAAGATCAGAGCCAAGCTGCTTGAGATAACTTTTAACTCTCGCACGCTCGGCCTTTATCAACTCCACGAAGTTCACGTTAGCTACGTATCTGTTCTTTCTGAACTCCCGGAACCGATCTACCAAACCCATCCGTATGAGAGTATTAAGATAGTTTATGGTGGACGAGTAAGCGTAGTCAGTTTTTTTGCCTATCTCTTCTGCGGATAGCGGTTTATGAGCGGTGATGAGCACAGCATAGATGAAGCTGCAGCCTTCCGCAAAGCCCCAATTCATCATCATCGCTTTCACGCGTCTGACCGCACGGTCCACAGGGTTCCCCTGTTCTGCGGATTCTGGATTTATCATAATTATTATAACTAGTATATCTTATATATAACTGTTTGTTATAGTAGTTAGGAACAGTGACTATGCACAATAAAAAAAATCGGGTTCTTTGGTTTGTTAAGTTTTCTTTTTGAAAGAACTATCTTTTTTTATTATTATTTGGTTCACAATAACTAGTGTGAAATTAAGGTGGGGGTAAAAAGACGCTGGTGCAGCGGTTAAAGAAGACAAGAAGAAGAAGAAGAAGGATGGATATAAAAGAAGCATCTCGGATATTAGTTTTGGACCCGATTCACGGTGCGGACGTGATTGCAGACGAGCTAAAAGAGCTGGGTAAAGACGTGACGGTGAACAATCCTTATAGAGAGCAGTCTTCGTTTGACCGTTTGGATTATGATTTGGTTATCGCTCCGGTTCATCTGAGTCCGAAGTTTGAAATTGTAAAGCAAGCATTAGCGATCAACGTACCGTTTATTAGCCACCAGGAAGCGGTGAAGGAAATTGCAGTCACAAATGGCCTTTTCGCTGATATTAACGTGATAGAAGTAACGGGCACGGTAGGAAAAACGTCGGTCTGCGAATTGATCTGTCAGTTATTAAAGCGCAAAAAGGTGCTTTCGCATACCAGTTCCTCTACAAGGTTCAATTCGGCTGACGGTGTGATTCGATTCCCTCGGCACAGCGGCACGCCTGCGAGTGTATTGGCGGTGATGCGCAAAGTGGCAGAAAGGAATTTGGAGCCGGATATAGCAGTATTTGAGATTTCGCTTGGATTAACAGGAATAGGCGATGTAGGCCTGATAACGAGCTTGGCAGGTGATTATAGAATTGCGGGCGGTACAGAAGATGCATCTGCGGTAAAACTGGCGTCAATTGCTAACTTTGATGCTAAAAGTATCATTGTCCATCCGTCAGATGTGAACGCGGGCGGGAATACCTATGGCGATGAGGATGCTAATCTGTGGCTAGCGGGAGACAAAGTCCGTTTTAATCGGCTGAAGACGATAAACGGCGATTATATTGATGGCGAACTTGGCTTTAACGCTTTTGATTCCTTTTTTGAGACGGAACATTACAGGAATTGTCTGGGTGCGGCTTTTTGCGCTGTGTTGTGTCTCGGCGTACCACCTGTGGAGATCAACACTAACATTTCGACGGTCGAGGGCAGGATGAAACTGGGAAGTCTAAAAGGGCGGTTTCTGATTGATAATTCCAATTCCGGCACAAAGTTGAAGTTCCTTGATGTGATAACTGAGCAGGCACGGCAGCTATCAGGGAAGATGATTTTGATTCTTGGTGTGGAGTCACAATATGTGTGTGAGGGCGTAGACATTGAGGAACTGAAAGAGGTGGTTGATAATAGCGCGTCTGAGTTCGTTGAAGTGATAATCGTGGGTGATGAGTTCAAGGGCAAAATAGAAGGTAAGAACGTGTTCTTTTCGGATGGGTTGGATGCGGCCCTGGAGAAGGCGATTAACGATTCTAAAGAAGGGTTTGCGATTATTTCCAATGTGAAGACGTGGCGGTGAATGATCTGTTCAATTTCATGAGCTACCGGCACTGTCTAAGAATCACGTTTTTTATCGCCGCGGAGATAGTAGAATTTAATCGCTAAAAGAGCAATCTAAGTTCGTCACTTAGCTTAACGATACGAGCGTGGAATATTTTGGGCTAATAGCAAAGATGATGGACGAGGAAAGCTGAAAAATCACAACACAAACCTTTTTGCAAGTAAACATTTTAGGTTCACTTTCTTGCGTTTTCGAATTGATTATACAGGTAGACCAAAAATAAAGATTTGTCAGACGGATAAGCCATAAGAACTTGAGGTGTAATCGTTGGTGTTTTATTATAAAGCTTGGTGTAGTATGAATCAATCAGAAATTTTACGAGTGACAAGAATTCGATGAAGCAGATAAGTGGAAGCGGAAAGCATTCATGATTAAAATATTATATACTAAAAACTTTCTTTTCCTAACACGTCTTCAACAAAGGCTAAAAAAGTAGGAACCCAAAGACATGAGCGAAGAAACGATACTGCATCCGAGACCAAGTGCGATAGTAGCTGCGCTCTATACGCTCCGTGATTTAGATGTGGACGTTGCGATTCTGCATGGCCCTCCGGGCTGCAGTTTCAAGCACAGTCGGCTGCTTGAAGAAGACGGTATGCATGTTTTAACCACTGCAATGAACGAGAGTAATTTCGTGTTCGGAGGGCAGGAAGCGCTCGTGAGTGTACTGAAAAAGGCAGAAGAGATGTTTCAGCCGGAATTGATGGGTGTAGTGGGCACCTGTGCGAGCATGATCATCGGTGAAGACCTGTCTCAGACGGTAGAGGACAGCGGCGTAGGCTGCAAGGTGATTGCGGTAGACGTGCATGCTGGCTACCGAGACAACACAGTAGGCGTTATCTTAACTCTGGAATCCGCATATAAAGCGGGTATAATCAGTAGTGATGAGTTTGAACGTCAGAAGCGAATGCTTGAAGCGGCAACGTTATTAGAAAAGGAAGTAGGGGCAGCATGTAAAAGCTTTATCCCACCATCCAAAGGCGATTCTAAAATAGACGTTGCCCGTAGGCTGCTTGAGCTCATAGACGCGGGAAAAAAGGGTGTGTGTGTTTTAAATGCGAAGAAGGAGACGGCATTCATGTTCGCGGACATTTTAAGGGCTGTTAATAAAGCCGCTACGGCTTCGCAAATCGTTAATATCGCGAACATAGATACAAACGTAGGTGTGAGAAAGATCCGGGGCTATTCGGCGATAATTCGTGACGAGTTAGCTGCGGACGGTATCACGATAGACCATTTAATCGGCGGGTTGGATGAATATGGCGTTGCAGGCGATAAAGCGGCTGCTATTATCAAAGAGTACTATTCTGATTATGAGTTCGCAGTTCTGTTAGGCATTCCGCATGGCGTGCCATTAGATAAGTATAACATAAAGATGGAGACATTCTCGGTTACTAACGGTCCAAGGACAATCGAGCCGTTGAAATGGCTTGGTCATGACTATGCAGTGCTTGAAATCGACCTTCATCCTAAGACGATGGGTGCTACAGGCATCATACCGTCGGAATTCGGTGATACTATATTGAAGCTGAAAGAGTAATTTGGCCGTGTCAAATTAGTTGCGCGTTTCTTTACGCTAATACATGCACACCAACGATCATCGGATACGCGCCATATTCCAGTCGGTTACTGCCGTAATCTGTATACGTGAGCCCGATAGCGAGATAAGTGTCATTCCGCCTCAAGTATCTGAGCATTCGCCATCCATAAGTCCAGCGATGTGTCCTCTTTAATTCGTTCCAGGAATTGTAAAAGTCACTGCATCTGCATGACCATCTTCGGTATACCCTGCCGGAAGCGTCTTTGAAGTTGAAACGGATGTATAGCTCATGGCTCTTTTGGCCCTTCTTCTTCTTCTTTCGCTCTTCATAAACTTGTAATATGCGTGGCTTTATCAATCCCAAACTCATGCCGCTTTTAAATACTGCATCTACGGACTCGTCAGTATAGCGATCCAGGAATTCACGCCTCGTTTCTGCGTTTAATTCACGTGCCGGGCCGTCGCAAAAGACAAAAAAGCGGTCCTCTTTTCGTGGACGTCTTCCTCGCCACGCATCAACATATACTTTCGAGATGCAAAGAGTTTTGATCTTTTCGCTTCCCGAACCGAATACGTCAGATTCATAAACGCCTTGTGGTCGTATCCATTCGCCGTTTTCGGCTATGCCCGCGATGCAGACTTGCCCCTTCTCTGGTCTCGCAACTGCGAGTACGGTAAGGTTCGATGATTTAGCATGACTTAACGCATGGATGTCCGTAGCGAGTTTAGCAATACGCGCGTTTTTACCTGCATGTGCCCTTTTTTCAGCTTGTGCTTCAGAAGCATTCTCTATTCTTAACACGTCACCTGCTTTTAGCTCGCCACTGCGCACAAGTTCGGCTTTGTCATCCCATAATGATACACGCGTGTAATCGTATTCATCAGCTATTATGAGATCAACGACTTCTTTCGTTTCATCGGCAGAGTTAAAGGCTAGTATTCGAAGCACTTTCCCGGTTATTGTCGCCATTATTGAAACACCTGCATTTACAGTGATGATAATATATTATTTAAGTTTAAGCCGGAAAATAATAAAGTATTTTCTTGATTTACTGAATGATAGATTCGAATAATTCCAGATCCTCGTTTAACAATCCTTCCAAAGGGCTTTCCGATTGTACAGGCTTTTTAGGTTTTCAGAGTATTGAGGATCTTCTTTGCTGCTTTCAACCCATCTTCTGTAATTCTAACCCTATAAGACGCTACGCCTGATGCACTCTCTTCTTTGTCTACTCTGCTTATCTCAATAAAAGCCAAAAGCTCTAAAAATCTACAATTTTTCTTTACTGTTTCATAGTTCGTTCCAACAATCCTCGATAGCCGGTAATATGTATACACTTTTCCGTCTATTAAAGCCTTTAGAAGCTCTATTTTCTTCACATCGCTTACTAATAATCCTCGCATGTGTGCAGATAATCCCCTCATGCACACGATAAAACCGAAAACCTTTTAAGTATCGATCACGCATACGGTAGTGAACACTACAATTTTGTAGTGATCGAAAGCCATGCGAAAAGGGGAAGCCATATCATTATCCCGATTGTCGTTATGCGAAAAATATTAAATCAGGGAATCGGATTTGCTTTGATACCCCTGAAGATGCAATTGCTGCAGGTTATCGCCCTTGTAAAGTTTGTAAGCCCCCCTCAAAATCAACACCAACGCCAAGACCAACACCAACGCCCACACTAACACCGGAAGTTACACCTACCCCTATACCCTCACAACTACCTATTATAGAGGGAAATCTATCCTGTGATAACGAAACACTACGAGTTGGTGCTTTCAATATACAGATTTTCGGTAAAAGCAAGGCAGGTAAGTCGGAAGTTATGGACGTACTCGCTAAGATTATACGCACTTATGATGTTGTGGCGATACAAGAGATTAGGGATAAAGATCAAACGGCACTACCTAAATTGGTTAATCTTACGAACACGAATGATTCCGACTATGTTTATATTGCAAGTGAGCGGTTGGGTCGCACTACCAACAAAGAGCAGTATGCATATATTTACAATAATCAGACGGTTAAATTGAACGGTACGCCCCACATATATCCAGAACCGAACGGAACCGATCCCTTCCACAGGGAGCCATATATCGCATCTTTCGCGGCGGTTAATGGTAGCTTCGATGTCACTTTGTTAGTAATTCATACGGATCCAGATGAAGCGACCGAGGAGATTAATGCCCTGGATGTTGTAGTTAAATATACACAAAACAAGTATCCCGATGAACAGGACTTCATCGTTATGGGTGACTTAAATGCCGATTGTTCATACTTCGATGAAGATTCAAATTGTACTATCTGTGGCGGCGATTATTATTGGTGCATTAACAACAGTGTTGACACGACTACAAGCGCAACAAATTGTACATATGACCGCGTTATAATCACGACACCGATGGTAACAGATTATACAGGTATTTCAAGCGTATTCCGGTACGATCCGATTTACAACCTGACAGTAAACGAAACGCAGGCAGTATCCGACCATTACCCGGTATATGCTGAGTTCTGGACTAATCACGATAATGATTCTGGAATGTGAGAGATAATAGACGCCTAAGATATATCTTCTTGACGTGTGTAAGCATATCGTAAATCTGCATCTGCAGTGATAAACACTGAGATTGCTACCAAAGGCACCTATGATGCGGATACGGGCACGCTCTTAGGGGATTGTAGAGATTATTACTATATGTTTGTTGCTCTGGACGCGATAACAGGCGAAGGCGTATAATCCGCTTCCCACTCACGAGAATCAAACTCAGAAGGCGGAATATCCATAACCTCCGCATAGCCTTCTCTTACCAGCTTCTCAGTCAGATTTGTATCATTAACATAAACAACCGCCAATATCCTATAATGCGAGTCGTATTGCCTCTTATCATCTACATCGAGCTTAATGGCTTCACCCCAGCAAGTCTTGTTTACGAACTCCTTCGCTTCTTCATATCCTTCTTCGCCTATTTCAGGGGTATTGACACCCACTAATCTTACCCTCCTGATATCGTAAATGTTGAAAGAAACGTCAATCGTATCGCCATCCACTACGTTCTTGACGTATCCGCTCCATAGCTCCTCCTTCTCCAATTCCGTAACGCCAAAAGTCCATTCTGAGTTATTACGCATCCAATACCTGTTATCGTTCTCGTTATCGCTTACAACGGGGGTTCTATCTACTTCTTCACCTTTTGCATTTCTCAGGATTATCGCTTCTTCGCTATTGTCCAGCCACCGATAATGAGGGGTGTATGTACAATAGGCTCCAGGGTAAAGGGTAGTGCCTTCGGCTATCCAGTCAATTGCTGTTGTGCCGTGGGTAGACTCAAAAGTCCAGTTCCCTATGTCCACGCTTTCATTTGATGGGTTGTGAAAGGTGACCCATTCGTTACCGTCATCGCTTCCAGCGGGGTTTTGGTCGAAGGCGTATATAATCACATTTGAGGAAGCGGATGAAGTGGCTAAGGCTACGCTTATGAAGAGAAGCGTCAAAGCGATTCCGATTAATATTCTCTGTTTAATCATCCTCACTAACTCTTTAGATGTGGATATACACATTTTAAATTTAGCAAACGTTACATAAAAGAAAAAATAGAAAAGTATTTATAACCCTTTATAACATAGTAATTTCAGGCAGGCTTCTTACTTAAGTATGGGTGAGGGTGACTTTAAAAAAAGAGATGAAAGAGGCAAATTCATCAAAATTGATGTATATGTGCAGTACCGCAGATATACCGCTAAAATGGAATGATATACGCAATGGAGATATAACTCCAAATTGGTGGGATATGCGAAGTATTGCAGATATACCGAAGTTCTACGCCATGCGGGCATCAAAAATTTCAAATAAGGAGAAGACAATATGTTCAAATTAAGCTATGGAACAAATGGGTATCAAGCCTATAAGGTTCAGGAAGCTATACAAAAGATTAAGGAATTAGGATACGAAGGAATTGACCTTATGGCTGATCGCCCTCATGCTTATCCTGCCGATCTGAACCAAGTAGAGCGTCAGATATTAAGGGAATTCACCCAAGATTTAGGGATTGAAATTGCTAATCTTAACGCTAGCTCGGTCTCTGCCATTTATGAGGAAGAGATGAAAAAGCTGAAAGGGATGAATATTCCTCCTTCTGTGGAGCAATTTTGTGCTATGTATGAGCCCTCCTTTGTCAGCCAAAGTGAGGAGTGCCGAAGAAAAAGAATCGAATATATTAAGCAGAGTATTGATTTAGCTGTGGATTTAGGAGTTAAAAACATTAGCACCTTTTCGGGAATTCGCTTACCTGGAACCCCACCAGCAGAAGCATGGGAGTGGTTGATAAGCGGACTCGAAGAATGTTTAGATTATGCGATACGAAAACAAATCAAGATAGCTTTGGAGCCCGAGCCTTTTCATTTGATAGAAAGTATTGAAGATATGGTTAAGCTCATTGAGGAAGTTGAATCTAAAAACCTAGGTATCAATTTTGATATAGGACATTGCTACTGTATTGAAAAGTCTCTAGATACTATATGTGATGCAATTGGAGATCTAAAAGACGAAATAATCCATTTACATGTTGAAGACATTAAGGATAAGAAGCATTATCACCTTATACCTGGTGAAGGTGACATAGGGGAAGTGGGTTTTAGAAAAATTTTGGAAACTCTAAAACAAATCCGGTATACTGGCTTTTTGACAGTCGAACTGTATACGTATAATACCTTTCCAGATTTTGCTGCAAAGCAAGCTAAGCAATTTTTAACACGACTATTGAATAAAAATAATAAGTAAGTAGCAGGACAGGTTAAGGAGGTATCACAATGGGATGGGCAGAGGAATTCTGGTGGGTATGGATAATGTTATCAAGCCTAATTACTTGGATTTTTGGTTATTTCATTGGACCATGGTTTGCTTCGAGAACCACTTTAAGAAGGGAATTGGCGGCCACATATTTGGTGCCTTTTACGGAATGGTGCTGTATTCTTTATAAGGAGATCACCGAATTTAAAGAAAGATATGCTAGTGTTAGGGATAACTGCTATAATCAACTCAGTAGGACTCTCATTATCATGGACTATAGAGAACTTCATGATGTACTAAAAGATACGGGGAGATACGTGGGCAAAATAAAGAAGGAAGAGCCAGAGGTAGCCGAATATTTAAGTAAGTTAGCAGGCTCAGTTGATCTTCTTTGGCATGGTCTACAAGATGATTTTTCTGAAAATTTTGATCAATCTAATCACGACGAATGGATCAAAGCTATTATTGATTATCCTGAGAAGGAAGAATTCGTTAAAGGAATAATAGAAACAAAAAAGCAGCTAAATCAGGCGCTTTTGGGATATTTTCAAAGTGAAAAGAAATTTGAGGCAGCTACAAAGTATTTACTAAGACATGTGCCGTAGTACCCTCTTTAAAAAGTAGGGTAAAATGTATTTTTAAACCGTAACTCTGCACGTTTTACGGAATAGGTAGATTTAGTTTTTCTAGATGGGCGTCATTACCGATTTGGATGGATGTAAAGAGAGAATTTGGGATATGTCATATTACGATTATACGTAATAGATTACATATTTCTTTTCTCTATTCTTTTCACTCTTTTAGACCTTGTCCCATAATTAGCTATTTTGCGGAAGTGTGGCTGAAAAATATAAGGGTGCAGCAAGGGCTAGGGGTGGCGCTGTGATCTATTCAATATTCAACCGATGAGATGATAGAAACAATAAGATATGGCACTTTCATAGGTGCCTTCTAATGTAGAGAAAGAGAGAAGTAAATAACCGGTTTTTGAGATGTGAGTATGTATCTTAAATGGATAACAAATGTGCACATATCAAAAAACTTTTATGCGCCCCTCACCAATGCATGGCTATAGGAGGAGATAAAGGAAAAATGAAAAAGCAAGCTATAATTAATTTAACAGTCATTGCTGCGATTTTAGCGGTCGCAATGTTTGCAGGATGTGCCGAGAAACCAGCATCAGAGGAAGCATGCAAAATAGCGCCAACCGCAGTACCAACAGTGGCGCCAACAGCACCAATTCAAGAATCAATCGATGAAATACTTGAAAATCTGCCAACAGGCAAAGTTCTTTTCAATCCACCTCATGAAATGAAAGTTGGTGAGACAGAACTGGTCGAGGTGCGTATTACTCAAAATCTAACAGAAGACTTGACTAAGGGGCTTGAAGGGCGTGGAGAACCTCAAACTAATGAGACTAAAGTTTCAACCTATATGAAAGTTCGCCTAACCGGGAGAAACTTTGATATAGACCCTAAAAGTGGAGCACCACAGATAATCGAATCCGATAAATATACCCACTGGGAATTTCATGTAACACCTTTAAAATCGGGTATACAAACGCTAAAGCTTACTTATTTCGTGATATTACTCGTTCAGGGTACTGACAGGCAAAAAGAATATGAAGCAGGGGATTGGGAAGTCAACGTCAACGTCAACCATGTGTGGTGGTTAACGTCTAATTGGCGGTTTTTAGTTAGTACGCTAATTGCCATAGTTGCTCTGATGATCTCCATAATTGCCATTCGGAAAAAAGGGTGAAGAAAGATTGAGCATATTCACCAATGCAATAATTTCAGATAGGCTTCGTACTTAAGTACGATATATGTCTGTGCCTCGTAGCCTAATCAGCAAGAGGGTTAAACTCCCTCCTGTGCTGTTTACCCGTATCGGTGCAGAAGCCAACAGTGGTATGGTGTCCTTTTTCTTCTGTTGAATTGTTTGCGCCACGTCAACAATGATATGTGTTGCCGAAAAACCGATGAAGGCAAAAAGCGAAGCGACATAGAAGAAGCTGTGAGATGGAAAAGAACTATCTACCGCATATAGCATTATAGGGTTCTACAGAAGCTCACCACCCAAAAAACACTTCCTTATTTGCACATAGACGAAATAAAAGGTGCTGACTAAGGCTATTCTTAAAGCAGTTATAAAATTTGCTTAAAGTGGCTATGTGTGCGTGTGGTAAGAAATTGAAGAGAAACGGGGTGTTTTAGGCATTATAATCCTTATAGGGGGGATACTATCAGATAACATGAGTCTATGTTATATGCACCGAAAAGCTTTTACTGGCTAGATAACCAACAGGTTTATTTAAATGCTTAACGGGAGAGGAAACAAATCCATAAGTTATTTATATACTCATGAAAAAAGAATTAAGTAAGGGTAAAATGCCACAAAACATTTTAAATATTTTTGATGAACCAAGATATCTTTACACTCAGGCAGAAATACAAAAAAAATTTGGAGAGGGAGTCTATCAAAGCATTATCACTACACCAGAATTTCAGCGATTGAAAGGTATTAGTTTTTTAGGGACTATTGATGTATTTGATTTATTTGGTACAAAATACAAATTCAGTAGATTTGATCATTCTATAGGCGTTGCTTTAATCGCAAAAAAAATAGCAGAATTTTTAAATCTTGATCAAAATAGAACGAAAACGTTGATTGTTGCGAGTCTTTTACACGATATTGGACACCCTCCACTTTCTCACTGTTTGGAATCAATCTTTAGTGAACATGTGCGCTATGCATGTAATGGGCATCATACTCAGACACGCAGACTAATCGTAGGTAGCTTGCAATATAAGTCGAACGTTGTCAATTTACACAAGGTGCTAAAGAAGCATTCGGTAAACATCGCTGAAATTAGTTTGCTTTTAAGTGGTAGATGTGGCGATAAAGTTCTGAATACTTTAATGGATAATCCTTTTAACCCAGACACGATTGATGGAATAAATAGGGCAGCATGGTCCTTCGGTGAAAAAGCCGTTGCTACAGAAGATATCCTTAAAAGTTTCTCAATCTTGAATGGTGAGGTGGTCTTAAATCTCAATTATAGGGATTCTTTAGATGCTTTTTGGTCACTTAAAAATAGAATATACAATCTTTACATTTACAATCCTAAAAATTTAATAGCGGAACATTTTTTAAGTATGTTGTTTGAACAAATTGCCAGTGATGAGACTAATTTTAAGAAAATCTCTTTGATGACAGATAATGATTTCTTATTTTATCTTTTCAAACAAAAAAAAGTTCAATCCTTTTTAAGTTCAATTCGAATAAATGGATCTTTTCTTGAAAACTTTCAAGAAGATATTTCACTATGTAATACTTTTGAAAAAAGAAGATTGAAAAAATTCATTTATATGGATAACAAAAATTTTAAAATGCCTAATCGTATTAAACTTTCAGACGCTAAAGGATGTTATATACGAAGTTGTAGTTATTGTAATTTACCAAATGATACTAAGTTTTTACGTGAACTTGAGCAAAATATTGAGAGAAATTATCTCATGCATGGATATTATAGTGGAGAATGTACCGGGCAGTAAACTCTTTCAGCGGAACTTTGGAAAAATTAGGTTTACGTAATAAAGAGTTAAATTTTATTTTGGAAAACGGGCATTTTTCTGTTAGAACTTTAAAAGAGCTTCAAAAAAAAGTCTTGGATAGTTTTAACGGTGAAAAATCTAATAACGATGTTTGTCTAGCGGTAGTAGGTTCATATGGTAGGCTAGAGGCATCCCTCTCTTCTGATTTGGACTACTTATTAATTTACAATGGAGAGGAAAAGGATATCTCTAATTTTCATTCATTTGATGATCAAATTTCACAGATATTGGATGAGATGGATATTAAAAAACCTTCAGGAGTTGGCAAAACATTTGAGAGCCCTGCATGTATAACCCAATTAACTAAAAATATTGGTGGAAACAAGGATAAAACTCAACATCTTACTTGGCGGGTTCTTCTGCTTACAGAATCAAAATGCCTTTATAATCCAGAGCTCTATGAGCAAATTTTATCTCAGATTTATACCCATTATACTAAAACATCAAGTGAAAAGAGAGGTTATCCAAGAGCGTTAATAAACGAATTAATAAGATATTATAGAACCGTTGCCGTTGATTACTTGTACAAAGTGGAAGAAATAAATAAACCATGGGCTTTGAGAAATTTTAAATTGCGGCATTCTAGGAAGTTCTGGTTTTTCACTAGCATGGCCTTAATATTACATAAAATCAAAGAATTTTCAAACCACGAATCTGATAGATACTATCCATCTCTTTTTGAGGAGATACGTTTGCCACCTATCGAAAAATTAGCAACAATATTATTGGAAAGCGACAAAAAAGACCTTATTACTCCTTTCCGTTTATACAATGACTTCTTAGGAATAATCAATAATCCTAAAACAAGAGAAGAACTGAGTAAAATTGATTATGATTCTCGTTATGATAACTCCTCTTTTTTAGAGCTAAGGCAGAAATCGGAAAATTTTCATGAGGCGTTGTTAAGCCTCTTTCATGAGTTCGAAAAATGGGATGATCTTGTATATGATCTATTTATTTTGTAAATAAAAAGCGGATTAAGCAAAACTGTCCTCCTGAATAACTTTTATATGCCGCTGTTGAACGTTTTAGGCTTTTTAAACCACAAAAATTCAAAATACTCCTAAACGGCCCATTTGTAAATCAGCGCAAGTGCTGAAACTCCATATCCTTGCCGAAAACCGATGAAGGCGAAAAGCGAAGCGATGTGAAATACGCTTTTGTGAATAGTGGTTAACCTGCTTCAAAACCACTAACTCAACTTACTTCTATGAAGCTATCACAACTGATCACATAGGGTTATAACTTGGATAACGGCAGCGGTGAGGTAGGAATTTTATGTTTATGATGTAGTGTGGACATAACTTATCTTTAACTAAAACATGTGTTTATCATCGGATACGCGCCATATTCCAGTCGGTTACTGCCGTAATCTGTATACGTGAGCCCAATAGCAAGATAAGTGTCATTCTTTCTCAAATATCTGAGCATTCGCCACCCATAAGTCCAGCGATGCGTCCTCTTCAGTTCGTTCCAGGAATTGTAAAAGTCACTGCATCTGCATGACCATCTTCGGTATACCCTGCCGGAAGCGTCTTTGAAGTTGAAACGGATGTATAGCTCATGGCTCTTTTGGCCCTTCTTCTTCTTCTTTCGCTCTTCATAAACTTGTAATATGCGTGGCTTTATCAATCCCAAACTCATGCCGCTTTTAAATACTGCATCTACGGACTCGTCAGTATAGCGATCCAGGAATTCACGCCTCGTTTCTGCGTTTAATTCACGTGCCGGGCCGTCGCAAAAGACAAAAAAGCGGTCCTCTTTTCGTGGACGTCTTCCTCGCCACGCATCAACATATACTTTCGAGATGCAAAGAGTTTTGATCTTTTCGCTTCCCGAACCGAATACGTCAGATTCATAAACGCCTTGTGGTCGTATCCATTCGCCGTTTTCGGCTATGCCCGCGATGCAGACTTGCCCCTTCTCTGGTCTCGCAACTGCGAGTACGGTAAGGTTCGATGATTTAGCATGACTTAACGCATGGATGTCCGTAGCGAGTTTAGCAATTCGCGTGTTTTTACCTGCATTTGCCCTTTTCCGGTTATAGTCGCCATTATTGAAGCACCTGCATTTGACGTGATGATATTATTTAAGTTTAAGCCGGAAAATAATAAAGTAGCATTCCTAATTTTATACTAAATCTAAAATTGATTATTGACACAGATTAACGCAGATTAACGCAGATTAACGCAGAAGAAATTAAATCCGTGTAAATCCTAATAAATCTGCGTCCTAAATAAGTAGAAGTTATATTTTATTTATTTTATATACAATAAAAAAATGTCGACGCCAGCAAAGCATAAAAAAGGTGCGAAGAAGCATTACAAATGTGCTATTATTACGATTAGCACGTCCAAATACTGGCAGAAGGAAGAAGGAGAAGCGGACGTCGCGGACTTATCAGGCGAAATAGCAAAAGAGCTTGTGACCAGAGACGGTCACGAGGTAGTTTTTTATACTATCGTGCCTGATGAGGAAGACAAAATACACGAATGCGTAACAAAAGCGTTGAATACAGACGCCGAATTCATCATCACATCAGGCGGTACGGGATTGACAAAGAACGATATTACAATAGAAGTTGTATCAAAGCTCCTTACGAAAGAGATTTCAGGCTTCGGCGAGCTCTTCCGGCGGATAAGTTATGATGAAGTAGGTACAGCAGCGGTATTGAGCCGTGCAATTGCCGGTGTGATAGCCCAGAAGGCGATTTTCTGCCTGCCCGGCTCGCCAAATGCTGTTAGATTAGCCATAACTTCGATAATCATGCTTGAAATCGCGCATATAATGAAGCATGTGCAGGAATGACCAGACAGACGACATTATAAATAAAGAAAAGAAGACTTTATAGCTTTGGCAATGCTTTCACTTCAGAAGAAAGGTTTGAAATAAGAACCACCCGACTTATCTCCGATTCATCTACAATCTTATAGTTGCCGCCTGCGGCAGTCAAGTGCTCTGTAATATCGCCTGCAAAATCTTTCACTTCTGTATGTGCAGGCATAACGTCCCTGGTCAATCGCTTTCTTGAATACCCGATGTGCATGTATGCCTTCACCTCGACGAAATCAGGATTTGCTGTTTCTAACAATTTCGCATAGCCTCCGGGATCTACCATATTCGTCCCTGCCATAGCGGTTATTCGTATCACCGTTCTCTCTTTCATCATTTTCATCACTTCCAGCGATTCCTGTATCTGCGCCCAATAGTCCGCATGTGCGACCCGTTTGTAAATTGCTTCATCGGGCGCATTCAGAGAGATATACAATTGAGACGGGTGTATCTCACGCAGCACAGCAGGATTCGTACCGTTTGTCACTACAAAAGTGGTCATCCCGTGCGAATGGAACTCCTGTATAAGCTCCTGTAAATGGGGATATATTGTAGGCTCGCCAATGAGCGAGATGGCGGCATGTTTAGGCTCTTTGGCCTCTGCAAATGCGGCCTTGCTTGTCTTAGACGAGCCTTTGAAACCGGAAATGAGCCGACGTTGCTCTTTCATGCAGCCTTCGACTATCTCAGCGGGTGTATCCCATACAACAGCCTCCTCATCCATGTTAAACGCCTCCAGAGGGCGCCAGCAATGGATGCATCTCTGGTTGCAGAAGATAGAAGGCGTCATCTGGACACATCTATGCGCATTAATACCGTAAAATTTGCCCTTATAGCAATTCCCCTCCGCTCTAATAGCGCGTCTTAACCATAAACATGTTTTCACTGCACTGTGCTTGTGTGGCGCCACAAAATGGTAGCCCTGCTTCTCCAAGGTCGCCTCATGGTAATTCGATATAGCCTTCGGTTCCATTCACAAGCACCTCCATGTCATCCTTTATCTGCTCTGCTTCTATCAGGTCAATTTCAAGCGAGTCAACCACTGGTATCTCTGCTATAATCGCACCAGCAGCCACTATTGTATCGGAACTGCGATTAATCATGGCACACGGACTCTTACCGTGCTTTTTGAGCTGGTATATGACATAAGAGCCAACAGTTGAGCCCTTACCACCGGGGAATACCAAAATGCGATCCGTTATGCTCTTGCCATAGATGTCTAGTGTCTTATCTACGATGATGCCCGTGACCGGGTCCACAGCACCGAGGAAGGAGATCTTCTGCTTTGATATTAATACTTTCCCTGTGGCTGTACCCTTTGAAATACTCCTGCCTTTTATCTTCATTATTCTCTTATATGGATGAAAGAAGTAATAAATCTTGAAGGTGATAGAAATGGAGGAAAGAGCGAGAGGGGTAACTGAGAAGGAGCAAGAGATGCAGGCGGAGGCGCAATCTTTGCTTTTACAATTGCGACAGTATCAGGCGCAAGCAGAGGCAATAACACAGGAATTGTCCTTTGTTGGGCAGGCATTAGCTGAACATGAGAAGGCGATAGAGACGATAAAACAGTTGAAGAATCTGAAAGTAGGGGACGAGCTTATAGTGCCAATAGGTGCGAACTCGTTGATCTATGTCTCAGTCAGCAATATAGATACGATTTTAGTACAAATAGGTGGCGGTATAAGTGCAGAGAAGGATCCGGATTCTTCGATTGTCTTTCTCACAGAAAAGAAGACCCAGCTAGAGGGTACACAGCGTGAGATGGCGGGCACACTGCAAAAGATGGAGCAAGAGGCGCAGAAAATACAGGCTAGATTGCAAGAACTCACTTCCGGTCCGGGCGGACAAGGTCAGATTTGAGATAGAATAAGAAGGGCGAGGGGAGAAGGGAGAGAAAGTAAAAGAGAGCAAAAATGTTTGACGGGCTGAGGAAGAAGATAGGCGAATTCCGCGAAAACGTAGTGGAGCGGATAAAGGCGAAGGATGAGAGCGAAGAGCTAGAGGAAGAAAAGGAAGAGGAAGTAACAAAGGGTATTGGGGCGAAGCTAAAAGAGAAAGGTAAGGCGATATTGGATCGTGAGATTATTTTGGATGAGAAGGACTTGGAAATGCCGCTGGAAGGGCTGGAGATGGCGTTGTTGGAGAGTGATGTCGCGTTCTCAGTGGCCGAGGAGATAAAAATCAGTGTGAAACGCGAATTAGTAGGTAAGAGGCGGAAATGGGGTGCAGATACAGAGGTATTAGTGGAAGAAGCGATAAGGAATGCGTTATTAAATGTCTTTTCCGCTGATTCAAAACTCGATTTTGATGCTTTTGTAGATAATGGCAATAAACCCATAATTATCGTTTTTGTGGGTGTGAATGGCACGGGTAAGACCACGAGTATAGCGAAAGTGGCGAAGAAATTACTTGGTTCCGGCCATTCAGTGGTGATTGCTGCTGCCGATACATACCGGGCTGGGGCAGCAGAACAGATAGAGATACATGCATCGAATCTGGGGCTAAAAGTGATTAAGCATCAATATGGTTCAGACCCGGCAGCAGTTGTATATGACGCGATGAAATATGCAAGTGCAAATGGGCTAGATGTGGTTCTGGCAGATACCGCAGGAAGGATGCACACATCCATAAATCTTATGGAGCAGTTAAAGAAGATCTGCCGCGTGACCAAGCCGGACATGGTGCTATTTGTGGATGAAGCGGTTGCAGGTAACGATGCAGTAGAAAGGGCGAAGAAGTTTAACGAAGATATAGGCATAGATGCCGCAATATTGACAAAGGTGGACGTGGATGCAAAAGGAGGAACAGCTATTTCCATTGCTCATTCTACTTCAAAGCCCATTCTGTTCCTGGGTAAAGGTCAAGAATATGATGATTTAGTGGATTTTGATGCAGTATGGCTCGTAGATAGGTTATTAGGCGAAAACGGAGGAGAGAGAAGAAATGCTTCTTGAAGAATATAAAAACACTATTTTGAGTTTGGTGAAGGAAAATGAGGATGTGAAGACACTGATAGGGCTATTTCATCTTATGGATGGATGTACAACAGAAGAAGCGCTTGTGAAGAACTTCAATGCACTGACTGGAAAAGACGGCAAGGATCTGTTAAAATTGCTTAGACAGAAACAGATACTGAAAGTAGGGGCACATGATGCATATCTTTGCTTGGCCGGCTATGAAGAGGTATTCGATGTATTAGCCGCGGAATATTCACCGCCGCCGGGCGATTTATTGGCTTATTTTGAAAAAGCGGTAGAAGAAGATGATAAAGCGACACTAAAAACGCTATACTTACTTTTGAATCTGGGAAGGCACGGCCTTCTTGGGTCCAAGCAATATGAAATACTGAAAACGGATATTTCTGAGATATTCGATCCTGCGGTCTTTCAGTCCGTAGAGGAGCGATTGATCAGAGATAGAATCTGCGTATATGGCGAGAAGTATGAAACGGAATTCCTCGATTTGTATCAGAGTGACGCGAAAAAAAACGAATTAAAAGAGCGGATGTGGGCGTGGAAAGCGAAAGAACTCGCAGAGCTGCCCGTGAAACAACAGCTTGAAACGGAGATAGGAGACCTTGTGAGGGGCGCAAGGGAGAGAATGAAAGGTGGAGGACTTGCTGATACTCTGGGTATACCAGAAAACGAAATAGTAGAGCAGACGTCAGGATATTTCAGCGGGTTCGAGATGGATGACACATTCCTATTTCTTACAAGTGACCTGCTTTTAGAGCACGATACACTGCATATAGTAATTATTGATAGCTTATCGAGATTTGAGGTGCTGGAATGGAAGAACTTTCCGGTGGTTTTTGTAACCGATGCAAAGCCGAGATGGCTAGGGAAAATGGGTGCGGTCTTTAAATCTGCATATCCCGTGTTATCGGATCGAAAGATAGCAATAGTAGTGCCGAATAAGGACGCATACTCTAATTTCAAACAGAGACTTTTTTATCTGCTCCTGGATCGGTTAGAGGTAGAAGATTTGTCGGAATTATAGGGGTAGGTGATACAAGGAATGGCGAAGATTGCAAAATGCAAAATGCAAATTGTAAACTGCAAAAGTCAAAGATCAACAAACAGATGGCGTTAATGGGCGCTTAAAATTCAAAATCAAAAGTGCCCATTTCCAGCCCTGTTTTATATTCACATTCTAAACTAAACTAAACTAAACGGAATTGCAATTTCCATCTTACAATTACGACCGAAAAATCCATCACAAGATAGGTGCACCCTCAATGACTTTTATCTGCTCCTGCACCCGTTTCCTCGCCTCTTCCAACGAAAACGAGAAATCCGCTACAATATTGCCATCAAGAATCATCGGTTGTAGTAGCGGCACCTTATCTTTCGGTGGAGCCTCTTTTGCCAATCGTATCACGTCATTAGCCGCTCTAATAGTACCGGGCCCTCGATAAACCTGTTTCTTCCCGCCTCGCTTACCTCTCTTTGCACATGGCTCGCCGTCCCGTTCTATTATATCCAGTGCGAGATCTATGCTCTTAGCATTGGAAACGCAAGTACCAACGCCAAACCCGGCTACGAGATCTCTCAACTCGACCACGGCCTCTTCATCTATGCCACCACTCACGAATATCCCTACGTCCTTATATCCTCTAGCGTCAAGCTCCCACCTTACTTCCTCTATGATCTGTCGGAAATCGCCCTTCCTCGAAGTGGGCGTATCTAAACGGACAGCATGTAAAGACTCGCCAAGCGTTTCTGCCGCCAATATCGATTCCGTCTTCTCGTCATAATAAGTGTCGCACAAGCATATTCGTGGCACTTTCTTCGCAATGACTTCGTCAAATGCCTTCCATGCCTCTTTTTGGTCGCCGAAACAGATCATCAGAGAATGCGGCATTGTCCCTGCTGGTTCTAGTCCTATCCGGTCAGCACCAGCAACGTTGCTCACACCATCCATACCACCGAGATATGCGCATCGCTCTATAATGGCTGCTAATGCCGGATGCTGTCGCCTCGTGCCGAATGAAATGACCGGGACATCTCCGGCAAGAAGCTTTATCCGCGCCGCCTTCGTTGCTATCCCGGATTCATGGCATAGGTACCCAAGTAACGGCGTTTCGTATCTCGCAAACTCCAAATAGCGGCCTTCAATACGCAAAACCGGCTCATAAGGATAGAAAACTGTGCCCTCTGGCATCGCATACACATTTATATCCTTTCCCGCAAGTAGATGTGCCACTTCCTCCAGACCGGCCAGCACCGTCCATCCACCACCTGTAATAATAACCTCTGCCACTACCCTAGGGTTCACGCCTTTCTGTATCAACACCTCCTCTGTCCTAAGGAAGTATATGTCTGTGGTTCGCCCTGCCTGAATCTCATCGTCAGGAATAATCCCTAACTTCATTTCATTGTTCTTCATCTTAATTACCTTACTCTGCATTTGAAATTCTGTACTTATCTTATAACGGCGTATGTATTTGCACGCCTTTAACACTTTTTAGCTTTCCTATCTCCTCTATTAACTCACCCGGGATATTTTTATCGGTAATAATCGTGAGTTTCGGATCGTCGGTCAAATACGGATCATCGCTAACCGCCTGTCTTATGCTAAAGCCTCGTTTCGCTATCTCCATGGCGACATCGCTAAGTATCCCACGTTCTCGCGCATCCATAGGGTGGATTATAACCACGCTGAGCCCTAACAAAGGCGCGACATCAACAAGAAACGCAATAGAGCGAATATTCCCAAATACCTTCTTCAACAATGGCTCCTCCTGTATTCGTTTCACTGTCATATCCACTACACGTCTATCCACGCCTATCTCACTTGCTATCTGCGTATGCGGTATATCAATCCCGCCCGAGGCGACTTTACCTTCTGGACTTACCTGAAATCCTCTTGCCAATAATAGTTCGATAACTTTCTTTTGCGATGGTAAACCCTCGAACATCGCCATTATCTCTTGCCACATTTTTCATCTTACCGATATCCTCGCTTTACTATCGATTCTCTCACATCCTCTATCTTCATCGTTGCAGTGTCTACTTTCTCTCGCACTTCCTGTTCCACCGATTGCATACTCACCCGTAAAGACCGCTCCTTTTCGCTTATCTCTTCTTCTATCTTCTTTAATTTCGCATCTACACTTAAGAACAAGAGCGCAACCATTGCTGCTAGTATCACAGCAGAAGTTACAATCACCGGGTCATTCTCATACCTGCTTAGCCATTTGTATGTCAGCACGAAAGTGAAGAAGACCATCACAACCGAGAATATAACATTTCTTGCTTCCATATTCCCTTTTTTCTCCCCCTCCTTTATTTCTACTTCAAAATAGCACCTATAATATTCTAACCCCCTTTTCTATATTTAAATAAAAACCATTCTTGTGGTTTGCTAAACGAATAGATCATGTAAAGGTTACGCCAAATCCGCCTTGCCCTGATTCGTCCATTGCGGAAACATTTGTTCCACTAGCATACACCCTCATATAATGCGGACGAATATCTTCTATGACATAAGCATAAGGATCCGCTCTCAGATAACCATAAGAGCATATTTCCGGGTGTGTGGCATTAGAGTCATCAAAGGTAAAATCAAGCGTTGTTATGTCTCCTGTACCCCTTAATATTACAAGGGTATTTTTATACTGCTCTGGCTTGACAGACCATGTTTCATTAAATACATCACCAGATATATTTACCGGATGATATTCAAGCTCAAATGTTTCTTTTATTGCAACATTATCAAGAGGTACATCGTTAAATTCCAGATATTCCACGCCATTTGCATGACCAACTACATCTACGACATACTCTATTGCTGGGCCAAAGGTATTAACGGATAATTCCACTTTTTCACACTGTGAGAATGTAGGAATGAATGTTACGTTTTCATATGACGTATCAGGAGCGTATTGGAGATATAGGTCAATATAGCCGACGCCCACCATATTTAAAGTCAGATCATTATAGGTTGAATTTTCACATTGTGCAATTGTTTCGATATGATATTGTCCAACAAGATCACCAACGCCAACGACCTTTGGGATTGTTTCATCTGTAGTGTTTTCTTTTAGTTCGATTTTCAATCCATCCCTGATGAATGGGCCGGGGCCCATGAACATGCCAGCGCCCGATAGCAAATAGAGTCTGTTCTCGCCCTCGTCGAAATAAGGAGAAAGTTCCCAGGTTTGGTTATATGAGCCGTTCCTGTAAGTTATTGGGAAATATTGCGCATCGAACTCCAATGATAAGTTCCAATCATGTGATACTTTTGGGATTGGCTCTGCACCATTTACAACACCCAATATGTCTGCTTTATAGCCTACTGTTGATTTTGACCCACAGATAGTCGAATCTATGAGCGCTTGCACCATTTCACAATGAGAGAAAGTGGGAAGAAATGGTACGTCTTCATATGACGTATCAGGAGCATATTGAACATAGATGTCGGTATAGCCGACACCTTTCATATTTAATGCCAGATCATTATGAGTCGAATTTTCACCATGTGCAACTGTTTCGATTTGATACTGTCCAATAAGATCGCCAAAGCCAACAACCTTTGGGATCGTCACATTCGCGGCGTTTTCTTTTAGTTCTAGATTTAGTGTCGT